>JAFANK010000092.1 GCA_019232725.1 Vulcanimicrobiota bacterium
CCCGCTCGCCGCTGCCCACGCGATCTCGTCCTCGAGCGCGGCAAGCAGATCGAGCCGCGCTTCTCCCGCAAAACCGGCCGCTCCCAGCTCGCGTTGCGCACGGCGCGCGACCGTCTTGAGCCGGCGATGCGCCGTCTGAACGTCGGCCTGCGCCGGCGGATGGATTTCCAACTGCCGGGTCGGATGCGGATCGGCAGCGATCGGCACCGGTGTGACGATCCAATCGACCGGAAAGGCCCCGCGTCCAACGTGCGCTACGTCGATCACGCGAAACGTGACTGGCAACGAGCGGCCATCGATCAACGCCGGATCGATGACGACGCCGACCTTGGTCCGCGATAGCAACGCTACTGCGGCATCGATGATAGACGGCTCATCCGGCTGAATCGGCAGAATGCACGCATCGAATCCATATGCGCCGACGGTAGCCATGCGCAGCGCATCATACCGTGAGCTCGGCGTGACCGTGTGACCGGCTGCGCGAAGCTCGCGCGTGATGGAACGACAACGCTCGCATTGGCTCCGCGCACCACACAGCGTGCACGTCAGATTCACTGAGGCCATCGATGTGGTCTCAGGCGTTGGTACGCGCAAGACCTGCCGCGCTGCACCAAGGAAGTGCCGGCCTGGAACCTCAAAGTGCCCCGTGTGGAGGCTTACATCTCGCATCTGCGCGATACGTTCACGCGCATGCGCCCCATCCGCCGGTTGGCGCTATATGCCGTGATCGCCGGTGCCCTTGCCGCCCTCCTCGTCACCTGCGACCGTTACCGATTCGAAGCGCGCAATCGGACGGTCGAGATCACGATGGATCAGCAGGATCTATCCGATTTCGCACAGGCCTACGGCTACAACCTTGATGAGCTGATGCGCGAGATGCGCCGCGCCGGTCTGACGTCGGTCGCGGTGTACGAAGAGCAGGGCCAGCGGGTCAACGAGACCCAGCATGCCCTCGCGCTCACCGGCCAGCAGATCATCGACAATGCGCGGCTGAGCGCGCTGGGCGATCCGCTACTGTCGTCGATGGTGCGCTTGCGGCGCATTGACGCCGCCAGTATGTATCTTTTGGTGTACGACGCGCCGACGTTGCGCCGCTACGTGTCCGTGTTGCGGACGCAACTCGAGCCGAGCACGGTTTCTGTCGTCCGCGCGCGCTTACCAGCCATCGTGCAGGTGAGAACGCAATTGGATTTCTTCAATGGGTTGGGGCTTGGCATTCCCCAGGACATCGCAGACCAGGTCCGCAGAGATGGGCTGCTCGTCGATCCGCGCGTGCAGAACAACGAGCGCATGGGCCCGGATCGCATCGCGGCCACCTTCGATCAGATGTTGCAGGGTGGCCGCGTCAGCACGGTCATCTTCTGGGGCCCGAGCAACGCTGTCTTGGGCTATCCGTTCAATCTCGACGCGAGCGCCGACAACTTCCGCGCGCACAAGACGCTCATGTTTGGTGACGTCGAATCCTACGCAGAAGATCAGATCCAAAAAGGCAGCATCACCCTTGCGCGCAAGATCGTCAACCAGACCGTGCGCGTGCAAGCTATCTCCAAGGTGGAACTCGACAAGCTCGACCTCGACGTGGTGATCGCCCGTTACCTGCTCGGCGTGCGCGAACGCAATATCCGAGTGATTTACCTCCGTCCGTTCCCCCACGTCGTGCAACGCACGCTGCCCGATGGCACAACGGTCACAGAATCTGCCGAAGCGACCAACCTGGATATGCTGCGCCGCCTCCGCGACGGCTTAGAACAAAACGGTTTCCACACGGGCCACGCCTACGGTTTCGAGAACTTCGGTCATGGCACGAGCATCCGGTCTGATCTCGAGCTTGACCTGTTGTACTTCATTGTGGCGGTCGGCGTGGCGGGCGCGTTCGTGCTATTGCTCGATCTCTACGGCGCTGCACAGTCCTGGATGCCGTGGACGTTTTTCGCCGTCACGACCGTGTGCTTTTGGGTGCTCGTGCCGTTCCAGCGCGACTACATCGTCCGCCAGCTATGGGCGCTGGGCGGCGCCTTGACATTTGCCCTGCTGTCCGGCACGACAATCACCTCCTATTTCGCCGATCCCCGCTGGCGGCCACAAAGAGCGCTGGCGTTGGATCTGCGCGACGGGTGCATGTGCTTGTTGCGCGCGGCTGGCGTCGCCGTGCTCGGCGGCCTCTCCGTCGCGGGCTTGCTCTCGCAAGCTACGTTTATGATTGAAGTACAGCAATTCATCGGCATCAAGCTGTTGCTCGTCGCGCCGCCGCTCGTGTTGTTGGCGCTATACACGTTCTCTCCGCTCTTTGGTGCAGCGCAACGGCCGAAAGATGTGGCGGACTCCGCGTTGCGCGTCTGGCAGTTCGTTGCGGTGCTGCTCGCAGCCGGCGCTGCGGTGCTCTTGCTCATGCGGTCGGGCAATCAGCCCGACGTCGGCGTCTCTGGTTTTGAGACGCATTTACGCGGTTTTCTCACAACGCTTGTCGGCGCGCGACCGCGGTTCAAGGAGTTCTTGCTCGGTTTCCCCGCACTTGTGATTCTGCCATCGCTGTCACCTGCACAGCGCCGCACGTGGGGATGGTTCATCATAGTCGTCGCCGGCATAGCGCTCGCCGACGTCCTCGACACGTTCAGTCATATCCATACGCCCTTGCTCATCACGTTCGTGCGGGTGTTCAACGGATTGGTCTTCGGCGTCATCCTCGCGCTGATCGTGTGGGCGATCGGCGCTGGTGTCCGCGCCCTCCAGCGCAAGAGGGAGCACGGACCCGCAGCGTGAGCGCGGCGCGACTGCTCATCTCCGGCTACTACGGGTTTGACAATTTCGGCGACGAGGCGATCCTGGAGATCTTCACGCAGCAATGGCGCACGCGCCGCCCGTCCGACAGCCTGCGCGTCCTCTCGCAATCGCCCGCTACGAGCACGCGCTATGGCGTCGAAGCGATACCGCGTACCTCGGTCGCACAGATCGCAAAGGTGATGAAGGAGACCGACGTCTTCGTCAGCGGCGGCGGTGGCCTGCTGCAGACGAGCACAAGCCTGCGCAGTCTGCTGTACTACACGGGCCTCATCCACGAGGCAAAAGGCGCGCACGCGACCACCGCCATTTTTGCCCAGGGCATCGGTCCCTTGTCGTTCACGGGCAAGTTGATCGTCGGCCGCACCTGTCCTG
>JAFANK010000142.1 GCA_019232725.1 Vulcanimicrobiota bacterium
GTGGCGTCGCAGAGCGCAAGTGGTGCTCGTCCCACGCGGCCCGCTTCTGTTGCGGCAGCGCAAGAGGATGAGCGGATCCCGTTGCGTGGCCTGCGCCGCGTCATCGCCGAGCACATGGTGCACAGCAAGCGCACCGCGGCGCACACACTGCACGTGGATGAAGCCGATGTCACTGAGCTCGTGGCGATGCGCGCCCGCGCCAAGGAAAAGGCGACGGCCGCCGGCATCAAGCTCACCTATCTGCCCTTCTTCACAAAAGCGGCGGCTGGCGCGCTCAAACGCCATCCCTTCATGAACGCGTCGCTCGACGATGACAAACACGAGATCGTCGTCCACAAACGGTACAACATCGGTATCGCTGTCAACACAGACGACGGCCTCGTGGTGCCGGTCATCCACGACGCCGACCACAAGACCATCTTCGAGCTGGCCTCGGAAATCGCGCGGCTCGCCGACAGCGCACGACATGGCAAGCTGTCGCACGACGAGATCGCAGGCGGCACCTTCACGATCACCAACGTGGGATCGGTCGGCGGGCTGTTCACCTTCCCGGTCATCAACTGGCCGGAGGTCGGCATCCTCGGCACGCATTCGATCGTCGAGCGCCCAGTCGTGCGCGACGGGCAGATCGTCATCCGCTCGATGACCTACCTGTCGATCTCGTTCGATCATCGCGTCGTCGATGGCGCGCTCGCTGCGGCGTTTGTCAAAGACATCGCTGAGTCGCTGGCGCACCCAGACCTCATGCTGATGGAAGGCGGCTAGCACATGGCTTCCCAGTACGACGCGATCGTGATCGGCGGCGGCCCAGGCGGCTATAGCGCCGCCATTCGCCTCGGTCAGCTTGGCAAGAGCGTGCTGTGCATCGAGGAAGAGCGCTTGGGAGGCGTGTGTCTCAACTGGGGCTGCATGCCCACCAAGGCGTTGCTCCACGTCGGCGAGGTGCTCAATGCTGCCCGCGAGATCAAAGACCGCGGCATCGAGTTTGCCGAGCCGAAGATCAATCTGGCCACGCTGAATAAGTGGAAGAGCAAGATGGTCGACGATCTGGTCAACGGCATCGGCACCTTGTTCAAGGCCAACAAGGTCATGTTGCTGTCGGGCGTTGCTGAACTGGTCGCCGGCACGACGGTCCGCGTGCAGAAAAAAGACGGTTCGGCCGAAACGATCGCGGCGACGGACGTCATAGTAGCGACGGGTTCGGAACCGGTGAACCTGCCAGGTTTTGATCGCAACGGCCGCACGATACTCAACTCCGATGATGCTGTCAGCCTCGCCGATCTGCCGAAAAGTATTCTCATCTTAGGAGCCGGCGTCGTCGGTCTTGAGTTCGCCACCATCTACAAGCGGTTGGGAGCGGAGGTGACGGTTGTCGAGCTCGCCGATCGTGCGCTCGGTGACACGGACCTTGAAGTCTCCACGTTGCTGCTGCGCATTTTGAAGAAACAAGGCATCGCGGTCCATCTCAAGACGAAGGCATCGTCGGTGACCGTGAAGGGCGGCAAAGTCAGCGCCGTTCTCGAGGGCGAGCTCAACGAGACGCGCGAGTACGACAAGGTGCTGGTCGCCGTCGGTCGCAGGGCGCGCACGTCGGGCATCAATTTGGAGAAAGTGGGCGTGAAGCTCGAGCGCGGCTACGTCGCGGTCGACGAACAACGCCGCACGAACGTGCCGCATCTCTTCGCCGTGGGCGACTGCGCAGGGCCGCCGCTGCTGGCACACAAGGCCATGCGCGAAGGTGTCGTCGCGGCTGAGGTGATCGCGGGTCAAGCTTCAGCCTACGATCCGATGGCGGTCCCCAACTGCGTGTACACCGATCCGCAACTCGCGACCGCCGGTCTTTCCGAAGAGCAGGCCAAGGCCGCAGGCTACGACGTCGCGATCAGCCGGTTCCGGCTGGCCGCCCTCGGGCGCGCGCGCACCGTCGGCACGACGGACGGTATGGTGAAGATCGTGGCCGACAAGAAGACCGATCTCGTACTGGGCGTCCACATCGTCTCGCCCACCGCTGAGTCGATGGTCGCTGAGGCAGTGCTCGCGATCGAGATGGGTGCGACCGCCGAGGATATCGGCCTCACGATCCATCCGCATCCCACGTTCTCAGAGTCCATCATGGAAGCCGCCGAGCTGCTCCACGGTCGCGCGATCCATGTCGTCAACACACCGGTGACGCCGACGCCGGCCATGCGGTAGACGCTCGGTCCCGACGATGCCGTCGACGCAAGTCGCCTTCCACGATCTCGGGCGGATGCCGTATGACGTGGCATGGGCGCTGCAGCGACGCCTGCATGCAGCGCGAGCTGCAGACTCGCTCGGCGATACGTTGCTCTTTTGCGAGCACCCACCCGTCATCACCATGGGCAAATCCGGCAAGTCGCACAACCTGCTCGTGTCGCAGGCCGATCTTCGCCGCCGGGGCGTCGACTATTTCGAAGTCGAGCGTGGGGGTGACCTCACCTACCACGGGCCCGGGCAGCTCGTCTGCTATCCGATCTTCAAGCTCGCGCGATTGCGTGAGGTGCAGCGCTTCGTGCGCAGGATGGAGGAGAGCGTCATCCGCGCGCTGGCAGCGTTCGGCTGCCCAGGAGAACGCCGGCTCGACCATCCGGGCGTCTTTGTCGGCGGAGCGAAGATCGCGTCGATCGGCGCGGCGGTGCGCTCGGGCGTGACCTTCCATGGCTTTGCGCTTGATGTATGCACGGATCTCACCATGTTCGCGCTCATCAACCCCTGCGGTATGCCCGCGACGCCGGTCACCTCGATCACCCGAGAGTGCAGCCGCCGGGTGACCCTGGCAGAGACTAAGCCGCCTGTTCGCGAAGCGCTTGAGGCTGTGTACGACATCGAACTTGTGCCGTCGCCTTTGCCAATCGCGGTCGGAACCGCAACGGACGCGGCGGATATCGCATGATTGCCCGCAAGCCCGACTGGCTTAAAGTCAAGCTGCCCGCTGGCGACAACTACACGAAGCTGCGCGGCATCGTGCGCGAGGGAAATCTCCACACGGTCTGCCAGGAAGCGATGTGCCCGAATATCGCCGAGTGCTGGGGCGTCGGCACGGCGACGTTTATGATCTTGGGCGACACGTGCACGCGGGGCTGCCGGTTCTGCAACGTCAAGACCGGTCACCCGAACGCGCTCGATCCGCTCGAAGCCTTCAAACTCGCGCGCAGCATCGACGAGCTGCACCTCAACTATGCGGTGATCACGTGTGTCGACCGCGATGATCTGCCCGATGGCGGGGCGAGGCAGATGGCCGAAGCCATTCAGGCGATCAAGCACCGGACACCGCACGTGAAGGTCGAAGTGCTGACGTCAGACTATCGTGGCGATGTAGATGCGATCCGGACGGTCGTCGAAGCCTCGCCCGACGTGTATGCGCACAACATCGAGACGACACGCACGCTCACGCCACACGTCCGCGATAAGCGCTGCGGCTACGACCAGTCGCTGGCGGTGCTGAAGAGCGTCAAGGATATGCGACCGGACCTATTGACGAAATCGAGCATCATGCTCGGGCTGGGCGAAACCGATGCGGACGTCATCCAGGCGGCGCGGGATCTGCGCGCTATCGGTGTCGAGATCATCACCTTTGGGCAGTATTTGCGCCCGACGAAGAAACATCTGCCGGTGGTTGAATACGTGACGCCGGAGAAGTTCGCGTGGTTCGCGCGCGAGGTGAAGCCACTTGGGTTCCGTCAGGTCGTTTCAGGTCCGCTCGTGCGATCGTCCTATCACGCCGAGCAGGCGTTCACTACCAAGATCTAGCTACGTAATTTGGGCTAACCGATCTTCCACAACCGAGAGGCGGTCATCGACACGGATGAGGCGCCGTTCAACGGCTTCCAGACGATGTTCAACGCCTTCTACGCAATGTTCAACGCGTTCCATGCGATGTTCGAGGCTTCCAACACGACCCGTCAACTCATCCAAGCGTATATTGAGTCGCGACTCAGTGGCATATAGCTGAGTCTCTAGTCGACCAAAACTGGCTTCATTTGCTTCCTTGAAACCGACGAGAAAATCCCAAACGACGTCCAGTGTTGGCACAGATCCTTCGTTCACGCTCCTCTTATCGCGTTCGTTCGAGAGCGCGTCAAGACTCGCCCTCCGGCAACGCGTCGACGTCGCCGAGCATCACTCGCACGAGTTCGCCTGATGCAGTGCGCAGCCTCAGCGCACCATCAGCGCTGACTTCGACGATCACGCCTTCATGCAGCAAGCTTCCGTCCACCGCCTTGACGGCCACCCGCTTGCCATCAAGCGCGGCGATCTCAGACCATTGCACGATGATGTCTTTTGGGGAGTCCAGAAGACGGTCGAACGTTTGCTCGTAAATCGCAAGTAGCCGCCCAAGCAACGCTGTCCTGTCGAGCTCGCGGGCGGCGGCATCGGACAACCAGCAAGCAGTCGCCGCTATCGAGTCCGGCACCTGATGGGGCCTGTTGACATTGATACCCACGCCGACCACGACCCTCGCCGCACCGCCGGCGGAGCGGCTCTGCGCCAAAATGCCGACGCACTTGCGGTCATGCCACAAGAGGTCGTTGGGCCATTTAAGCTCGAGTGTGACGCCGTCACTTTCGAGGCAGGCCTGGCGCACCGCCAAAGACGCCCAAAACCCGACCGACGCGAGGGCCGAAGCGCGCAGCTCGGCCGGCAGGATGGTGGAGACATAGATCCCCGACCCGGCGGGGGATTCCCAGGCCCGTCCCGCCCTTCCGTGACCTTCGGTCTGTGACTCCGTAACAAATGATATGCCAAGGCTGTCATTATGGTACAGGCGCTCGAGGCCTTGGGCGTTCGTGGACCCGACGCTCAACGAATATGAGAACCTGCCAAATCGCGGCAACGCGGACACGAGACTAGTGAGCGTCGCTACATCCAGCAGCCGCATCGAGGAGAATGGAAGCCTAGATGACACTGCATAGCCTCGCCCAGGAGAAGGACGACTTCGACAATCGCTGGACGTCCCGTAAAGTTACCATTAAAGAACTTGCCAGCAAGCTCGGCGTTTCAGTGCCGACCCTTCGCAAATACGGTGAGTGCGGCCTGTTAGGCGTCGACTCGGTGTCCGGTCGAACGAACCTATTCGACGAAGCCGCAGCGATCGCGCGCGTCGAGGAGATCAATCGGCTGAAAAGCCGCGGCTACTCGCTCTCGCTCATCCGCGAGAAACTCGATGAGCGCCCCGTCGGTTTCCGGCCGCTCGATCTCGGGTTAGAGGGCGGCTCGTTCACGCGCGGGCGCCATGCGCTCGTCATCATGCACGACATGGATGAGTACGCGCGTTTTGCCCGCCGGTTCATCGGCAATGCGCTGCGCAACAACCAGGCCTGCATGTTGATCGCAGACCCTGCGCACCGCGCGCTCTATGAGAAAGTCGTGCGCGACGAGGGCTTTGATCTCGACACTGCGATGAAGCGCCGCCAGATCTGCTTTGCGTGGTTTGAGGGCAAGGAGCACCTCGATCCGCATCGTCAGATCGAGCAATACGATGCCATCGTTTCGATGGTGCGCAATGCCGGCTGGCAAAGCGTCCGTATCTTGAGCCAGCCAGAGCGGCACGGCATGTGCTTCGACGAATCAAGTCTGGAACAGTACGAGGAACGGCTGACGTTATGGGCGCGGGCGCTCCCCGTGATCGTAGCCTGTGCGTGCCTTGCACCGAAGTCGGCAGCCCATGATCTGTTGCACACACAGCGCGTACACCGCGAATTCGTGCTGGGCGACAGCGTGTTTATCCAACCCTAACGGTTACGCGCGCAGGTCCGCTGCGCGACCATGATACAGACGCGAGGGCGACTGGTAAAGTCGCCCTTCGCATTTGCGGCGCCCCAGGACTCGCCAATCGAGCACCCAAATGAGGGCCCCATGGAACGAACGTTGATCATCGCAAAGCCAGACGCCGTGCAGCGCGGTCTTGTCGGTGAGTTGATCGCTCGCTTCGAGCGCCGCGGCCTCAAGATCGTCGGCCTCAAGCTAATGAACGTCAACACCGCGCTCGCACAAGAACACTATAAGGAGCACACGGGTAAGCCGTTTTTCGGCGGACTCGTCAGCTATATTACGGGCTGTCCGGTCGTGATAATGGTGGTGCAGGGACCCAACGCCATCGAGATCGCACGCGCGACGATCGGTACAACTAACCCTGTCGCCGCTGCATCGGGCTCCATTCGTGGGGATTTGGGCGTTTCGATCGGTCGCAATCTCGTGCACGGCTCCGACGGCCCGCAAAGCGCCGAGCGCGAGGTGGCGCTGTTCTTTAAGTCCGACGAGCTGCTCGATTACGAACGCTCAGCCGACCGCTGGATCTTCGAATCATGAGCGCATCCAACGATGCGGTGATCGTCGATGTCCATGCGCGCGAAATCCTCGACTCGCGCGGCAACCCGACATTGACCGTTCGGCTCGCGACATCGCACGGAGCGGCAGGCGAAGCGGCGGTGCCTTCGGGAGCCTCCACTGGCGTCAACGAAGCGGTCGAGTTGCGCGACGGTGATTCGAAGCGTTACGGTGGCAAAGGCGTGTTGCACGCCGTTGCCAATGTTAATGGGCCGATCCGCGATGCAGTCAAGGGCATGGCGGTCAGCGATCAGCGCGCGCTTGATGACCGCCTCATCGCGCTTGATGGCACACTCAACAAATCAAAACTCGGTGCGAACGCGTTGCTTGGCGTTTCGCTCGCCGCGGCGCATGCAGGCGCGAACGCACGCGACCAGCAGCTCTACCAATACTTAGGCGGGAACGACGCGGTGACGTTGCCGGTGCCGATGATGAATGTCATCAACGGCGGCAAACATGCCGAGGGTGCGCTGCAGTTCCAAGAAGTGATGATCGTCCCCCTCGGCGCACCGACGTTGCGCGAGGCCGTGCGGTACGGTGCTGAGGTCTTCCACCAACTCGGCAAACTGCTCAAGAAAAAGGGCTACGCGACGACGGTCGGCGACGAAGGCGGCTACGCGCCACCCTTACGCCACCTCGATGAAGCGCTCGGCTTGCTGAGCGATGCGGTCACCGCTGCCGGCTACACACTCGGCAAGGATATCGCGTTTGCACTCGACCCGGCTGCAAGTGAATTTCACGAGGACGGCCGATATCTCGCAGTCGTGGGCGAGAGCCCGCTCGATGCGTCCGGCATGATTGATTTGTATGAACGACTGCTGCACACGTATCCGGTCGTCAGCATCGAAGACGGTTTGGCTGAGGACGATTGGCGCGGCTGGAGCGAGCTCACCGCGCGTCTCGGAGACAAGGTCCAGCTCGTGGGCGACGACTTGTTCGTCACCAACGTTTCGTTCTTGCAGCGCGGCATTGACGAACACGTGGCTAATGCGATCCTCGTCAAAGTCAATCAGATCGGCACGCTTTCCGAGACCATTGACGCCGTGCGGCTCGCTCAGCGTAACGCGTACAACGCGGTGATCTCCCATCGCTCGGGAGAGACGGGCGACACGACGATCGCCGATATTGCGGTTGCGCTCAATGCGGGGCAGATAAAGACGGGCTCGTTGTCGAGGAGCGACCGCGTTGAGAAGTACAATCGGCTGATGGCTATCGAAGAGAAGCTTGGTGCGGCCGCGAAGTATCCAGGAGCAGGTGTCTTCCGGGCCTGTAGCTCAGTGGTTAGAGCGGCCGGCTCATAACCGGTTGGTCGCAGGTTCAAATCCTGCCGGGCCCACGCGAACGTGGTTGTGCCCCCATCGTCTAGAGGCCTAGGATACCGCCCTTTCAAGGCGGGGACAGGGATTCGAATTCCCTTGGGGGTACGCGAAATCGCTTGACGTTGAGAGATCAGCGCACTCCAGGCGAGCTCAATATTTCCCGCGTTGAGGCGTTCAGCGTCGGGATCTTTGCGTTTTCGGTACATTGCTGGTGATTTACGCTCACCGTTCCTGACGAAGCGGACGCCGCACGTTCTGGTATGCAAGCCGTGGTGGCCGGCTGCTGCACGACGGCTATGATCCGAAGATCGTA
>JAFANK010000224.1 GCA_019232725.1 Vulcanimicrobiota bacterium
GCGATGGCGCGCAGGCGCGCACGTGCCTGCCGAGCCAAGGCGAGGGCCTGCGTCAGCAGCGCGGGGCCTTGTGTTGCCATCTGCATGCGCGCGACGTCCAACGATGCGATCATGACCAGCAGCGGACTCGTGCTCTGCAACACGCGCAGCGCGCTGGATAGCCGCTCGCGGTCGATGCGAGTCCCGCGGACATGCAACATAGCCGCCTGGCTCATCCCGGCGATCAGCTTATGCGTGGAATTGACGCAGGCATCAGCGCCCGCGACCGTCGCGCAGACCGGTAATTCGGGGTGGAACCGAAGGTGCGGACCCCAAGCTTCGTCCACGAGCAACAGCTTGCCACGTGCATGCACGATCCGCTCGATCGCCACCAGATCGGCAGTAGCCCCGAAGTAGGTAGGGCTCGTGACGAAGATTGCTTTGGCACTCGGGTTTGCCGCAAGCGCGCGCTCGACTGTTGCCGGTGTCACGCAGTGATCGATCTGCAGCACGGGGTCCACTTCCGGCTGCATGTACACCGGTCGGGCGCCGCTCAGCACCAAGGCGCCGACCACGGAGCGATGGCTGTTGCGCGGCACGAGCACGGTGTCGCTCGTTTTCATCGTCGCCAGAAACATCGCTTGGTTTCCAGCTGTGGAGCCGTTGATCAAAAAGTATGTGTCGTCGGCGCCATAGGCGGCCGCGGCAAGCTCCTGGGCGTCACGGATGGGTCCGCGCGGAGCGTTGAGGTCGTCTAAGCCCGGCACTTGCGTGAGGTCGAGTTTGAGGACGTCGTCACCGATGATGCTGCGCAGCCGGTCATGCATGCCCGCGCCGTGTTTGTGGCCGGGCGTGTGGAACGAGATCGTGCCCGCGCGCGTATATGCCAAGAGCGCATCAAGATACGGCGTCACGGTCTGGTCGAGCGAGGTCATCACCATTGCGGCACCAAACGTCCGGACAGCATGCCGAGCGTCAGTTGCACGCGCCACGCGACATCCCTCTGGCTTTGGGCAAACGAATGAAAGCATTGCGCGTGCTTGGAGGCGAGCGTCCGCAGCTTGAGATCGCAGACGTTCCTGCTCCGGCGCCAGGCCCGCGTGAAGCGCTCATCCGCGTCAACGCCGCAGGCCTCAACCGCGCCGACCTCTTACAGGCGCTCGGGCGCTACGCTCCGTCGCCCGGCGCGTCGCCCACCATCTTGGGTATAGAATTCGCCGGCGTCGTAGAGCAGGTGGGCCCGAGCTGCTCGCGGGCAGTCGTGGGCCAGCGCGTGTTCGGTCTGGCCGGTGGCGGAGCACATGCCGAGTACGTCGTGATTCCCGAAGTGCTGCTCGTCGACGTGCCTGCATCGATGGGTGACGTGGAAGCCGGCGCAACGCCGGAAGTGTTCATCACCGCTCATGACGCGCTTGTGACGCAAGCGGGCCTTCGAAGCAGCGATACGGTGCTTGTGCATGCCGCTGCTTCCGGCGTCGGGTTGGCAGCGCTCCAACTCGCGGCCCTAGCGGGATGCAAGGCGTTCGGCACCGTGCGCACGCCGCACAAGATCAGCGCTGTCGAGGACATCGCGAAGGAGCGAGGCATCTTTCCCGAGCCGCTGATCTGCAATGGGGATATCTTCGACCAGGCGGTGCTCGCCGGCACGAACGGCACAGGCGTTGACGTAATCCTCGACCTGGTCGGTGCTGCCTACTTCCAGCGCAATTGTTCCGTGCTCGCCACGCTCGGGCGCATGGTCTGCGTTGGAACGATGAGTGGCGCGACTGCGTCACTAGACCTTGGCGTGCTGCTCCAGAAGCGGCTGCGAGTGTACGGCACGGTGTTGCGAAGCCGCACGCTAGAAGAAAAGGCGGCTGCCACGGCGGCATTCGCGCGTGACGTCCTTCCGCAGATCGCAAGCGGCCGCATCGGCCCTGTCATCGACCGGACGTTTACGCTCGAGCAGGCCGCCGATGCCTATCGCTATATGGCAGAAAATCGCAATGTCGGCAAGATCGTGTTGACCATGCGTTAACGAGCATCGTTGACGCATTCGTATTCCACCATTTCTTGGCCGTCAGCGTTTGTGAACGCCCTCACGCGCCGCATACCGAGCTTTGCAGCGACACGTGCCGACCGGGCGTTGGCCGGCCGCACGTGCGCGACAAGCTTCGCAAGCTGCAGCGTTTCAAACGCGTAGCGCTGGACCGCGTGCGCGGCTTCAAATGCATAGCCGTGGCCTTGGAAACGGGGAAGCAGCATCCATGTCATCTCGACATCAGGTGGCATCGGCGTGAGCCCGCTCTCCCCCAAGGTGTCACCGTTTTGTGGATCGACGATCGCCCAGTCGCCGTAGCCGACGCTATAGCGGCGCACTGTCTCTTCG
The DNA here is from genome assembly GCA_019232725.1 of Vulcanimicrobiota bacterium. Taxonomy (GTDB): domain Bacteria; phylum Vulcanimicrobiota; class Vulcanimicrobiia; order Eremiobacterales; family Eremiobacteraceae; genus JAFANK01. Next base: position 2,348 of record JAFANK010000224.1, read on the forward strand.
AGCGCATCTTGGGCCTGGGCGTCGGACATCGGCACGAAATCGTGAAGGTGCAGCATCAACTCCGGGTCCTGCACCATGCGGAAGAAGGCATCACGATCCGCCAGCGTCCAGCGCCGCAGTTGCAGCCGTTCGGTCGCGATCACGGGGTCAGGAAGCGTCAGCGTGTACAGCCACCACTGTTTGCGCGCGTTGCGATCCCGTGGATTGCGATCGAAATACAAGCTCATGCGGACGGCGTCGGTCGTCTCGATGTCATGATAGTGTCGCCGGACGTAGCTGTCGCCGCGATCCTGACCCATCCGTCGCGCGCTTTGCACCACACGGGCCACTTCGAACCGCTGGCCACGCCAGCGAAACGTGCGGGGTAACGCAGGCTCACCACGCGACATCGCGCCCGGATCGAATGCTCCCGCTTCGGGTGCGATGCGTTCGCTGATGAATTGCGTCTGTTGCACGTCCGGGGGCTAGGCTTCGATACGCTCCTCGATGGAGACGTCATACAGGAACAAGAACTTATACCATTCGCCGGGCACGGTGTGCCGCTTGATCTGGATCCAGGGGATGTACTTCGGCGTGCGCGGTTTGCGCCGAAGACCCATGTTGGCGTCGTGCGGCGTGCGATTGTTCTTGCGGTTGTTGCAGATGAGGCACGCGCAGACGAGATTCTCCCAGGTCGACGGACCGCCCGAGCTACGCGGCACGACGTGGTCGACCGTCATTTGTCCCTCGCCCTTGCGCCCGCAGTACTGGCACGTGTAGTCGTCGCGCAGCAGCACGTTTTTCTTGGTGAGCGCCACCTTCTGACGCGGTCGCCGGATGTAATACAGCATCCGTATGATCGACGGCATGCGCATCTCGATCGTCGCCGAGCGCAGCAGCCGTTCGTGGTGATGGAGGATCTCGGCCTTGCCGGAGAACACGAGCTTGACCGCGCGCTGCAGCGACGTCACGTTGAGCGCTTCGTACGTCGCATTGAGCACGAGCACGTCGGTCATTGCGTCGTGCCTACTTTGCGCACGTACTCGATCTGCAGCTGCGTGAGCATGCCTTCGATGGCACGCAATGCATCGATCTCCATGATGGCGCGCACAGCACCGAGCAACGCGTTGGCGGCATCGATCGCGGCACGCGCCTCGGTCATGTTCGGCGGAGTATCGGCGCTGGCACGCAGCAGCTCTGCGGCGACGGGGACGTCGACGCGCAACTGGGTGGCCGCGGTTTCGATCAGCAAGGAGAGCATGCTGAAGGCAAGATCACGCACCGGCGGGACATCGTGCATGGCGATGTCCCCTGGGTGGCTGACGTTTTCTGTGCCGCTCATCGCGTGGTGTTCTCCACGCTTCATCTTAAGCGCGTAGGGGTAGGGGTCCCTGCAGCGTAGCACGCCGCGGCGCGTGCGGGTGGTGCCGGCGTCAGCCTTTCGCGGCTTCGACCATTTTGACGAAGTATGCGTGAATGCGCGTGTCGTCCGTCAACTCAGGGTGAAACGACGTGCCGAGCAGGTTTTTTTGCCAGACCATGACGCCTTTGCCGTCGACGTAGGACAAGATGTGTGCGCCGCCCCACGCCGACTCGATCCAGGGTGCGCGGATGAAGACGCCGGGAAACGGTTTGCCGTCGAGCCCTTCGATCTCGAGCGGTTCTTCTGCGCTCTCCGTTTGCCGGCCGAACGCATTGCGCTTCACTTCGATGTGCAACAGTCCCAGCGTCGGCTGCTTCGCGCCGACGACTTTGTCCGCCATGACGATCATGCCCATGCACGTGCCCCAGATCGGCATGCCCGTACGTGCGCGGTCATGCAAGGGCTTTGCAAGTTGAAAACGCTCGAGCAGATTGGCGACCGTGGTCGATTCGCCGCCGGGAATGATGAGACCGTCGACCGACTTGAGATCTTCAGGCGTTTTGACGCGCACGGGCTCGACTTTGCAGGCACGCAATGCCGCGATGTGCTCTTCGATGTCGCCTTGCAGCGCGAGCACGCCGACGCGCAGGCGTCCCTTGGACGGCTCTTTCGCCGTCTCGCTTTTCTTGGTCGCCGGCATATCCGCTACCAGCCGCGGCCGGCCAGCAGCTGCTCTTTCGGTATCTGGCTGATCTCCAGGCCCGCCATCGGTGCACCCAGCTCTTTGCTGACCTCCAGCACGATCTTCGGATCGTCGAAGTAGTGCGTCGCTTCCACAATGGCTTTTGCGGTCTTGGCTGGGTTTGCGCTCTTGAAGATGCCGGAGCCGACGAAGACACCTTCGCTGCCCAGCTGCATGCAGAGCGCAGCATCCGCTGGTGTTGCGATGCCGCCCGCGACGAACATGACCACCGGGAGCCGCCCTGCTTGCGCGACTTCTCGAACGAGTTCGACCGGACTGCCGAGATCGCGCGCGACGCTGACGAGTTCTTCCTCGGGCAGCACGGAGAGACGGCGGATGTCGTCTGTGACTTGGCGCAGATGACGGATCGCTTCGACGATGTTGCCTGATCCAGCCTCACCCTTTGTGCGGATCATCGCGGCGCCTTCGGCGATGCGCCGCAGCGCCTCACCGAGGTTGCGGGCGCCGCACACAAAGGGGACCGTGAAGGGCCGTTTGTCGATGTGATACGACTCGTCTGCGGGCGTGAGCACTTCGCTCTCGTCGATGAAGTCGATCCCAAGCGCTTCGAGCACTTGCGCTTCGACGAAGTGGCCGATGCGGGCTTTTGCCATGACCGGTATGGTCACAGCGTCCATGATGCGCTGGACGACTTCGATCGCGGCCATGCGTGCCACGCCGCCTTCTTTGCGGATGTCCGCCGGAACGCGCTCGAGCGCCATGACCGCCACCGCGCCCGCTTCTTGGGCGATGATGGCCTGCTCCGGCGTGGTGACGTCCATGATGACGCCAGCCTTGAGCATTTGCGCGAGTCCGCGCTTGACTTTTTCGGTGCCTTTTTGCTTCACGATTATTCCTCGACGATCGCTTGTCGCATGGGGAGCTGTCGCTTCATGCTTCTCAATTACTATGCTATCAAAATCAGTCCGTCATGGGTACCCCCGTTCGTAGGCCTTCGGGGGCGTTGGCAGCTGAAACGTTCGGCTGCATGGCCGCAGGCCGGCGCGTTGAACAGCGTTCTCTAAGATTGGCGAGCGTTAGTGGTTGGTCTTGCTTGCAGGCGCTGTATGTGACCGCACTGGTATCCGGTGGGGTGTGGCTTTGGTCGCGGTGTGCTGGACAGTGGTTGACGTCGTCAGCGCGGCCTGCGCTGCCTTGTCACGCTGGATGAAATACGCGCCGGTGTATTTGCCCGCCTCGACCGAGAGGATAAGGACACTGATCGCGACCAGCACCGTCGTGGGAGCGAAATACGGTGAGTACCAATCGCCTTGCGACGGGCGCTTGCTGCCGCTCACTGGTACGTGCCCATCTCCTGCATGTCGGCGCCGCTCGTGATGTGTCCTTCGATGGCAAGACGGAACTCGGTCGGGCGATCGGCCTTGGAGTACGCCTCCTTCTCCGTGACCAGACCGCTTTGATACAGATCGATGAGCGATTGTGTGAAGGTCTGCATGCCATCGAAGCGCCCACCGGAGATGTACTGATACATCTCGCTGAACTTGCCTTCCATCACAAGGCTCTTGATCGTGGGCGTCGCGACTAAGACCTCCACCGCCGGCACGACACCCGAGCCGTCCAAACGCGTCAGCAGTCGCTGCGAGACGATGCCGCGCAAACTGGTCGCCAGCTGCACCATGAACATCTTGCGGTTCGCCTCGGGCAGGGCGTCCATGATGCGTTCCACTGCCTGGGTCGTGTTCTGCGTGTGCAGCGTGGACAGCACCAAGTGACCTGTCTCAGCAGCGGTGAGCGCCGTGATGATCGTCTCGGGATCGCGCATCTCACCGATGAGGATGACGTCAGGGTCTTGGCGCAGCGCTTGCCGCAGTGCGATGGTGAACGATTCGGTGTCGATACCGACCTCGCGTTGCGAGATGATCGACATCTTATCGACGTGGATATACTCGATCGGGTCCTCGATGGTCACGATATGGCGCCGCTGCGTCGCATTGATGTGGTCGATCATGGCCGCAAGCGTGGTCGACTTACCGGTGCCGGTAGCACCGGTCAACAGGACGATGCCGTCGCGATGTTCGCACAGCGCACGCAAGCTCGTGGGCAGCCGCAGCTCTTCAAAACTCGGGATGTCCAAGCGCACGGATCGAAACGCGCCGCTGACCGTTCCCCGTTGGAAATATGCGTTGACACGAAACCGCCCGTGGCCGTGCAGCCCGTAGGCATAGTCGAGTTCCTTGGTCTCCATGAACTCTTGTTGCTGCGCGTGCGTCATCGATGAGAAGATGAGGTTCTCGCATTCGGGCAGCGAGAGCGGACGCTCGGAGAGCGGCTTGAGCACCCCATGCGCGCGCGCCATGGGCGGCGCGGCAGCCTTGAGGTGTAAGTCCGATGCGCCGAGCGCAAGCATCTGGCGCAGCAAACTGTCGAGTTCAGGGGGCTTTTGAACGTCGCGAGCGACCATGCTGTCCACGCGTGAATGGCTCCTTGAAAAAGGTGGTTGCTTCGGCCGGCGTCTTGTGCGGCCTGGAGGTCCGCCGCAGCGCAGACCTAAACGTCGTCCATGCCCAGGACTTTCCTTAGAATTATCGGCATTTCGACCGATGCCTGGAGCCGCGTGTCGCGGGACATGCAACCGACGTGTGAGTCCAGCCCGACGCCGTGATCAAAGCGCTTCCTTTTACTCTGCCCGCACACGCCAAGCTCAATCTGCGGCTAGAAGTCGGGCCCCTGGCTGGCGGACTTCATACGGTCGTCTCGGCACTCGCAGCTTTGGATCTGGCCGATAGCGTGCGTTTTGAGCGATCGCCAGATGGGTTTGCAGTAGCCTGCGATCTGGTCGATGTGGCCGAAAAGGACAACATCGCGTGGCGGGCGGCTCACGCCCTCGGCGTGCCTCTCCCTGCAGTGCGCGTCGTCATCAGCAAGCGCATTCCGGCGCAAGCGGGACTGGGCGGAGGTAGCGCAGACGCGGCCGCAACGCTGCAAGGGCTCGCTGCAATTCTGGCATCGGACGGCATCGTGCTCGAACCACAGCAGCTCGCTGCGGCGGCGCTGCTCGCCGGATCGGACGTGCCCAGCTTCTTCGCCGCGAGAACGCGGGTCATCGCGGGAGTCGGCGACATGGTCGTTGCCCGCCCTTGCAAGGCTCCTGCATGGGGCATCGTGCTCTTGCGACCTGCTGTCGCGAGCTCGACCGCGCGAGCCTACGCGCTTCTCGATCAAGCGCGCGTGCCGCATGAGCTTGACAACCGTGCGCGGGAAGATGCAGACGCGATCTGCGATGCATTTTGTCGGGGAGACTTCAAACATACGGTGAGATTATTGCACAACGACTTCACGCCGGTGATAGAGGAGGCGCTGCCTGCGGTCGGGCGAGCGCACGAACGTCTGCGGCAGGCGGGTGCGCAGGCCACGATCCTCTGCGGCAGTGGATCGTGCGTCGGGGGACTTTTCGACGACGTGATCGCAGCGCAGACGGCTGTCGGGCGCATCAACGTGGAGAAGGGAGAATGGATTTGCGCCACGACTTTTGCTCATGAGTGAGCGTAGCTTCGCCGTCGTAGCGCTCGCAGGGGGCCTCCTCGAATCCGATTTCCGGCGTGCCGGTTACGACGTGCCGAACAAGGCCTATCTGCCCGTCGATGGCGAGGTCATGCTCGTGCGCGTGTTGCGTGCGCTTCGCGGAGCGCGATCCGTCACGCAGGTGCGGTGTGTCACGCAGGCAAGAGCAGCCGCTACAGAACCACAGGTGGCTGCCTTGTGCGACGCCGTGATCGAACCGGGCTACGATCTTATCAGCAGCGTCATCGCGGGCTTTGAGGGTCTTGGTGATGAGGAACGCGTGCTGGTTGTCGCAACCGATTTACCGCTCTTAACCCCCGCTGCGGTTGACCATTTCACCGAGCGCATCGAGCAGATAGTCCCCTTGGATATAGGTTATGGCTTTGTCGAACGTAGGCTGCATGAGCGCCGCTATCCGAACGTGCGACACACGTGGGTCCGGCTGCGCGAGGGCACGTTTTGCGGCGCCGGCATCAGCATGATCAGAGCCGGATCGGTACGGCGTGTCGAGACGGTGCTGCGCGAATTTGTGGCGGCCCGCAAGTCACCAGCGAAGATGGCCTCACTATTCTCGCCGCTGCTTGCGCTGAAGATCCTTTTTGGGCAGGTGGGTGTGGCCGAGCTCGAACATCGCGCGAGCGAATTGACCGGACTTGTGTGCCGCGGCGTCATTTGCCCTGATCCAGAGGTCGCGGTCAACATCGACCGCCTCCAAGACCTCAAGACCGTTGAGGCAATCCTCAGGGGCTAGATTGGGATCGCTATGGTCATGTGGGGGTGGCACTTTATGTGCCACCCTAGCCTAAATGTGGGGGCGGCACTTTATGTGCCACCCTAGCCTAAATGTGGGGGCGGCACTTTTAGTGCCGCCCTTGTCATCTGCCAATTGTGCGCGGAATGGGACCCATGACCAAGACCTTGCCTCGTTTAAAGGGATTCGATTACGGTGCGTGCCGCACGTACTTTGTAACTTTCTGCCTGAAGGCCACAGTAAAGGCCTTCTCCCAACCTCGCGCCGCTGACATCGCCTGTTCCGTCATCAAAGAATTTCGAGAAAAAGCATACTACTATCTCTACGCGTATTGCGTCATGCCTGATCACGTCCACATCCTCATCCGGAAGACCGCGAATGCCCCTACCCTACCGCTTCTTGTGGCCATGCTGAAGCGTTCAATCGTCTGGCAGTGTCGCTTGTCAGGAATCCCTATCGAGTTTCAGACGAATTTCTATGACCGGATAGTTCGCGATTACGAGTGCCCCGATGACTTTGTGACGTACGTGCTCATGAACCCGGTACGGGCCAGGCTGACAGAATCCGTTGGCGATTACCCTTATTGCGGAAAAGTTGATGCCTGGATGTAGGGTGGCACTAAAAGTGCCACCCCCACATACCACTTTGGTGCCTTTACATCACTCGGGGTGGCCGATGCCTTGGTGAAGGTATTGCCTCGTAAGACGCACATAGGCATCGGCTCCGACATCGAGCCACGTCTTGGAGCTGCCTTCAAGTGGACGCTTCACTTTGGCCGGAGCGCCGGCGGCGAGGACGCCATCGGGAATCTCCTGGCCTTCGAGCACAACCGAACCAGCAGCGACGAGCGAATTGCGGCCCACAACCGCCTCGTTCAAGATGACGGCATTCATGCCGATGAGCGCTCCGCTTTTCACCAGACAGGCTTCCAAAATGGCACCATGGCCGATCGTCACGCGCTCTTCGATAACCGTGTCGTGGCCTTCATAGACATGGATGACCGCGTTGTCTTGCACTGACGTGTGCGCGCCGATGCGGATGCCGGCTTCGTCGCCGCGCAATACCGCTCCAAACCAGACGCTCACGCCGTCGGCGAGTTCGACATCACCGATGACGGAGGCGGTTGGGGCGATGAAGACTCCGTTGCCTATCTTCGGACTTTTGCCGTTATAGGTCAGAATACAGGCCATTCATCTTCGCCTGGCCGCGTCTGTGTCTGGTCAGCGCGCGATGGGTCAGCGCCGCTCGGGCTTTCTTCACTACGCCGACGGCTCTCTGCGCGTTCGCGTGCGCGCCGCCGGCGCTCGTCGCGCTCTTCGGCGTCGCTTACGAACAGGGACTCTTCGGGCTCGTCGCGTGCCGGCGAGAATCCGACGTCCTCAAACTGTCCGTCATCCTCTATCGGTGCCTTTGCAATCGTCATGCTCGCCGCCTCGTCCGGTTCCGGCGGTGGCGGGTAGAGCTGGCGCACTTTGCCTTTTGGCACCGGTGGCGCATCGGACGGACGCCTCAATGGACCACGCGGCTGGCGGCCGAAGCCAGGGTTGCGGACGGGTGCATCATCGTTGTCGGCGCGCGTTTCGACATCAGCCTGTTGGTCCGGCGGTGGGTAGAGTTGTTTGATCGCCGGCCCTTGCGCTTTTGGTGCGCGGCCAGCGTCGCGCGAACGTCCCCCGAACCGTCCGCCACGACCTTCGCGATCGCGACCGTGTGCTGGCCGCTTCTCGCGCTCGGTCCGTGGCCCGCTGTCGCGTTCTCGGCCGCGACGGCCCCGGTCATACTTACGCGGCGGCGCCTGTTCGGTCGTCTCTTCGTCCCGTGATGGCCGGCGCCGCGGCGCAACGTCCCCGTGGTAATCAACGGGGATCGCGGCCGGGCCCTTTGGCTTGACGACGACGTCGAGCGCTTCGTCATATTCGTCGGCCGGCCGATAGGATGTTTGGCGGCGCTGCGTGCCGCGCGCAGACTCACCGCGATCGCGAGCCTCTCGGGTTTCCTCGCGGCCGGTGCGCCCACCGCGCACGCGAGATTCGTCGAAATCCATCGGCCGGCCATAGAGTTGGCGCACAGGTCCGTAACGACGTTGCGGGCGATGCGTACCGGTCTCACGTGAGTCCGTCACCGTGCTCAGTTCATCTTCGTCTTCGTCGTACGAGTTCGGGGATGCTTCGCGACGCGTGCGTGGCGCTTCACCTGGCCGCGACGTCCGCGGCACGACAGTGGCGCTCGCCTCGTCCTCGTCATAGTCCGTGTCACCATTGCGATCAGCGCGAGCGGCCTCGCCGGGCTGGCGATCTCCACCCCTCCCCCGGCCACCGCGACCGCGTCGACGGCGCCGCTTGCGCGTCGCGCCATCAGCGCCGGTGGTTTCAGCATCGTGCGCCCGTAACGGACGCGCATGCCCGCTCGTTGGCGTCGCGACCACGGTGTCTTCGTCACCGTCGTCGTAGTCGACCTCACCTTCGCCACCGACGACCAGTGCCTGCGAGCGGGCAGTCGACGCTCCTCTTCCGCCGCGTGTTCGACGGCGCTGATCTCGGCCCGCTCCGTCGCCTCCTCGGCCCGGTCGACCGCGCGCCCCGCGCGCTGGTTCTTTTGCGCGTGACGGTGCGGCAGCAACGCGAGGAGCCTCTTCCTCGTCGTCGGCGACGGAAAACGCGACGGCTTCCGGCCGACGCAGACGCGTGCGTTCATGACGATCAGCGGTAGTTCGTCGCTCGTCAACTGCTGGGATCTCGCGCAGGCTCGGCGCGGGCGGCGCGATCGGCGCCTCGCTGGGCAGAGCCTCTTTGCCCCGGCCGCGGCCACGACGGCGACGTCCGGCACTCGGTAGCGGTTCGGCAAGTTCAGCCAGCACCCGGTTGCCCTCAACAGCGTCGATGCGCAGCTTGACGGTTTGTCCGGTGGCGTTGGCCGCGTCTTTGACCTCGATGAGGTATCCGTTCACCTCGGCGACGCCGGAAGCGGGATTTGGCAGGCGCACCGACAGCATATCGGTCTCGACCGTGCTGCCGGGCAAGGGTGCCATGCGCATACGGCGCGACTCTTCGACGACGACCTGCTCGCGGTGGCGGCCTGGTTCGACGTACAAGGCGATGTCGACGTCGTGATCGTGCCCCAATTTCTCGAATTCGTCTTTGTACCAGCCGAGCAGTTGCGTGGCCACGCCGGGGTCCGTGACGACGTCAAGCTTCCGCGTGCCGTTGCGGGCGATGCGATTACGGATTTGACGCAGCACGCCGATAGCGACCGTCTCGCTGGACATCACGTTGCCAAGCCCCGTGCAATACGGGCAGTCGGATCGCAGTTGTCCGGCCAGGTCTTTGCCGACCCGCTTGCGGGTGAATTCGAGCAGCCCGAGATTGGAAAACTCTTGGATCGTGCTGCGGGTGCGATCCCGGTGCAGCGCCTCGGTGAGCGTTTGGATGACCTGCTCCCTGTTGCGCTCGTGCGTCATGTCGATGAAGTCGACCACGATGATGCCGCCGATGTCGCGCAAACGCACTTGGCGGGCGATCTCAGCTGCCGCTTCGATGTTCGTGCGCACGATCGTGTCTTCGAGGTTTTTTCCGCCGGTGAACTTGCCGGTGTTGACGTCGATGACGGTGAGGGCTTCCGTGTGCTCGAGCACGAGGTGCCCGCCCGACGGCAACGGGATCTTGGGTTTGAGGAGCTTTTGCAGTTCTTCGTCGATGCCGCGTTGGGCGAACAGCGTCCCTGGACCATCGACGAGCTTGAGACGGTCGATGTACTGCGGCCCGAGCAACGACATCGTCGAACGGATCTCGTCGTATTGCTCTTTCGAGTCGATGTAGACTGCGCTCACGTCGCTCGTCAAGAAATCGCGCACCGCCTTGAACACGAGGTTGAGATCCTTGTGCAGCAGCGCGGGTGCTGTCGCGCGCTTGTAGCTGTCGAGGATCCCGTGCCACAGGCGCAACTGCACGCCGAGGTCGGCGATGAGCTCTGCTTCGCTCACGCCCGCTGCCGCGGTGCGCACGATCGTGGCCATTCCTTCGGGGCGCACGCGGCGCATGATCTGCTTGAGGCGCTCGCGCTCCTGGGGATCTTCGATCCGCGACGAAACCCCCGAATAGCGTCCGGTCGGCATCAGCACGAGGTAGCGCCCCGGCAGCGAGACGTTGGTGGACACGCGGGCGCCTTTGAGGCCGCGTGGCTCTTTGACGATCTGCACGAGCACTTCGGAGCCCACTTTGAGCAGCTCGCCGACCGTGTGGCCGCGCCGCCGATCGGTGATCTCCGTCTCACCGATGTTGATGGGGTCGCGCATGATGTCGTCGACGTAGAGGAACGCGTTGCGGCCGAGCCCGATGTTGACGAAGCACGCGCCCATGCCGGGGAGGACGTTCTCAACCCGGCCTTTGTAGATGGAACCGATTACTTTTTCTTCGCGCTCGAAATAAATCTCCGCAAGAGAGCCTTCTTCAAGGACGGCGACGCGGTTCTCCCATTCGTCGCATGAGATCAAAATCTCGGTCTTCAATACCGTACACCTTTGTCTGTAAGATAGAGGGAAAAACACTCGGCCGCCGGCAGGCACACGCCTGGGCGGTCGCGCGGGAATCACTAGCGGGAATGATCAGGCTACTGTAGTCCCTTCGGTGAACCGCACGCATCTACGAATCACCCGCAGCGCATGCTGTCACCGGGTGCCGCGATGGGCGGCGTCGGGCCAGGCACAAGAGATATGGTCGCAGACGCGGCGGCGCCTCGTGCGCCGTTGGTCAAAACTTTGATGTCAATTCCGGCGGCACGTCTCGCATGAAGCGGCGCATCGCACATACATCGGCATCGCGTCGCGAGCCCACAACAACCTCCACATCGCCGGGCTCCAACCCCTATTTTCGGCAGGTCCTTATGTCCCGCCTTTAGCGCCCGGCGCTCCCTCTGTCGACTGTGGCGCAGGACCCCGATGTCGGCGCCAGGCGCATCAGAGGTCGCCGAAGGTCATCTTGTAGCGCTGGAGATGGATATTGAGCAAGACGCCGACCGCCATGAACGACGTGATCAAGCTCGATCCCCCGTAGGAGATGAAGGGCAGCGGGATGCCGGTGATGGGCATGATGCCGACGGTCATGCCGATATTGATGAGCACTTGGAACAAGAGCATGGCGATGATACCCACGGCGACGTATAGACCGTACTTGTCACGTGCGGCAGTCACCGCCAGCATGGCGAGCCCGATCAACGACGCGTAGAGCGCGAGCAGCACCATCGCTCCTAAAAACCCTAACTCTTCACCGACCACCGTAAAGATGAAGTCGGTCTGATGTTCCGGCACAAACCCGAGCTGGGTCTGCGTGCCGTGGTAGAGTCCTTTGCCGATGAGCTGACCCGAGCCAATCGCGATCTTGGACTGTCGCAAGCTCCAACCAGCGCCCTGCGGGTCGTGCTCGGGATGCAAGAAGACGAGCAAGCGTTGCCGCTGGTAGCTTTTGAGGACCCACGGCGACAACACAGTGATGGCGCCGGCGGCAATCAAGCCGAGCGCGTACGCCGCGAAATGCACAAGACTCGGCAATGCGAAGAACAACATCGCGGTCAGAATCACGACGAAGATCAGCGCGGTGCCAAGGTCCGGCTGTTTGAGCACGAGCAGCGTCGGCGGCGCGATCGCCGCGAGCGGGACCCACAGGTCGCGGAGATGTGCGAAGCTGCGGCGCCCATCGGCGAGAATCGCCGCGAGTGAGAGCGTCGTCAACAGCTTAGCGGGTTCGGACGGCTGGAACACGATC
>JAFANK010000049.1 GCA_019232725.1 Vulcanimicrobiota bacterium
AGTGCTTCGAGCAAAAGGACTTGTGGAAGGATTTAAGGCGCTCCCAATTGGCAAGAAGAGCTACCTGCTAAGGTTGATCGCTGAGGCGCGTAAGCCTAAGACTCGTAGCGTGAGAATCCAGACAGCTGCAGAGCAAGCCCGCTCAAGGAAACGGCCGAGTCCCCGACGCAACGCGGACTGAAAAATCGGCACGCATTAGCTTTAATTCGTAAAGGTTCTAGTTCGGCATATGCGGCAGGAATAGACTGGTTTTCGCCATTGATTAAATTAGGGATTTTCGCTAGCAGGGGGTCCCGCTGTTGCAGAATGCTGCTGTGAGTCGCCCAATGTTGCTGGTGTAAGGACAGATTTCCTACGGTTGGGGCGCCTAGTCCAAGCCCAAAAAAAGGTGTGGTGAGAAGTTACATGCAGAGTGTCTTTGCGGCTGTAGCTGTTGCAGCTCTGATTTCAGTAGCGATCGCTCCAACACCGATTGAACGCGTGGGCCGAGCAAAGTTCCTTGGGAAGCGGTCAGTGCTATAAGCTGATGAAGCTCGTTGTTGATGCGGCCGAAATACCTTCCGAGAAGCACATCAATTCGCAGCCTTGAACTATTGTACTACGGAACGTCCCACTCATAGCTGTTCCAAAATTGGTACGCCATGTTGGGGCGCCAATTGCTCAGGTTTGGATTGATGGCGGACCACAGAGACGCGTAATTGATAAAATCGTAGGCATATGCGTCGTGCAGTATATGTTGCATCGCAAAGAACGCTTGCCGTCGGCCTGGTTGTTCCTGTTCGATTCGTTGCAACGTGTACTCGCGGTCATAGGCGGTGTTGCAAAAGCGCGAGTAGTTCTGCCCATTGGGCGGCAGCTTGTTGCAACCAAACAACTCAGATGCTTCCGGGTCCGAGGCGCCAAAGATGCCGCTCGCGTCGATGTTGAACAGACCCTTTGCGAGGATACCGCCAGCGTCTGCGGGCGCGGTCATGAGTTCGATGGGATACCCTTTGAGATCGACGGCCACGCCGATGGCGTGCAGCTCGGCCTGCACTTCGGTCGCTAAGCGTAGCTGCTGGCTGTCGGAAGCGTTGAAGATGAGAAGCAATTCGAGCGGCTTCTGACTTTTGAATCGAATCCCATAACGCTCGACCCAACCTGCGGCATCGAGGTCCCTGCTGGCTTGCTGGGGATCGTAGGATGGTCCTCGCACGTCCGGGTCATGCGCCCACAATACCGGCGCGATCTCGGTGTTCGCTGGAGTGCGCAGGCTCAGGTAGACAGTCTCGAGCAACGTTGCTTTGTCGATCGCTCGCATTAACGCTCGCCGGACTCGCAAATCGTCGGTAGGGGGGCGTTGCGTGTTGAATTCGAGAAACTCGACGTAGTTCAAGGGCGTTCTTACCAGCCGCACATCCGGCAGTGAGCGCAGAACAGCGAGTTGCGTTTCGTTGACACCCGCATATACGTCGACGTCATGCGTACGTAAGGCGACCAGCATCGTGGTGTAATCTGGAATGATCTTGAAGATCAGCCGACGTAAGCGTGGCTTGCGCACCGCGTACTGATTCGGCTCAAGAACGATCTCATCGCCGTGACGCCACTCGGCCACATGGAAAGGTCCGCTGCCGAAGGGGTTGCTGTTCCAAGACGCATGTGCGATGTATGTGGTGTTACCGAACGCGTGCGCGGGGAGGATGCCGTAAGCGTAATCTGCAGCCGCAAACAGTTCCGCGACCGCGGCCGCCCATGGTTTTCGCAGGCGAATGCGCACGGTATGCAGGTCGGGCGTGCTAATTGACACGATCTCACGATATGCCGTTATGTCAGGGACTGGATTGCGAGGGTCCATGATCGCGCGATACGTAAAGTCGACATCATGCGATGTCAGCGGCACACCATCCGCGAACCGCTCGTCAGGTCGTAGTCGGTAGGTCAGCGTCAGGCCATCGGCAGAGATATCTCCGTTAGCCCGTGAAGGGACGCGTTCCGCCACGACTGGGAATAGGCGGTTTGTCGCATCGATGCTGACGAGCGGCTCGGTCCACAGCATGCACATGTCCATAGTGGCTTGGTCTGACGCGAACAATGGATTAAGCGTCGAGGGATCCTTAATCCGGCCGATACGCAACTCATGCGGGAGTCCCCATGCGCGAGAGGGAGCAACTCCAACACTCGCGCGGTGACACGCGACCAAACAAAGCAACGCAGCGAACAACGCAGTACGTAGGAAGACAGGCCGTAGCACAGTACCGGCGTGCACGGCTCGACGCTTGTCTAAAAAAATGATCGTTCCTGTGCGTGCCCTTTGCCTACGTTCCCGTTTTTAGCCACGTCAGGATGTCGCGCTCCAGCCGTGTAAGCCGATTCCACATCAATGGACGAATGGTCTCAGTTGCCATCTCTCTCGAAGCATCGCTCTAACGTGCGCGGGCAGAGCGACTCCAAAATTGACATGATTTTGAATCACCCCAGCAAGGACTAGCATCACTCCTTCAACACTAGCTAACGGGGCTAACGCCTACGATGCGCTCACTGTAAGGCACAGATTTCTCTAATCCAGACGCCGTGGTTCCGTAGACCACGCCTGCGTCGGCACAAAGTCTGCGGATAGTGCGGATCTCGTCTGGATCAAGTGCAGTTCCGTTGTCGTGTGCACCGCACAACAGGACCGCTGGCACCACCTTGCCGGCAGCGATGGGAATCACAAGAGATGGTCGTGCTACTCCCGTAGGTAGCGCCTCCTCTCTCCAGCCAAGCGACTCAATGCTCGTGGGTTTTAAGGAATCAGCACGTTTGGCGACTGCATCATCGGGCAGCAGGTGCCAGAGTGTCCCCGATGGCCATCCCAGAGCCGCGACACGCACGGCGCCTCCATCCGCCAACCGTTCGAACAGGGCGACCGAGGCTAGACAGTATGCGTTGGCGATCCCACTTGTAAGCAGCTGGTATAGGTCTGCCTTGGAAGCCGCTCGACGTATTGAATCGCTGATGGTGCTAGCTTGCTGTTGGGTGCGATGCCACTGGTGATAGAACAATGAATCCACGAGAGTTGCGATGCGGTGTCGTGACGCATTAAGGGAGAACCCCACTAGCAGAGCTGCTCCAGCATAGATTGCGGTTTGCAGTCGCGAGCCTGCGAGCCTCATGCTAAAGAGCCAATCCAGGCACACTACTATCGTAGCAATTACGGCTGCGATGAGGCCAAGAACAATCGCGCGGCTGACAACGAACCGGATATCGATAACTCGGTGACGGATCACAGCGTAAGCCACGGTAAGTGGGAAGGCAACGACGAGCACTGATAGGGTGCTTACAAATAAGCCTGGTAGGCCGGCGAGCGGCCCTCCCCATGAAAGCATGATCGCCACGCAAGCGATCACTGTGCAAAGCAAGCCAAAAACCACCCACTTTATTTTGTATTGCTCCGGTCCGCGCGTAGTGAAATAGGTCGCCAGCAAGACGACGCATGATAGGAACATAACTGAAGTGACGCTCGCGATCCACGCTGTCCAAAGATGACGCGCGACCACGGCTGGCAGAATAAACTGAAGACCCAGGTCCCCCCCAACCGACTCGGCCAGGAGCAGAACGAGTAAGGGAAGTGTGAATCTCTCAACAATCCTTCTCCAACCTGTTGGCGTATCGTTTGGAAAGCGCAAACAAAAAACTAGGAACCCAACGATGCCGGCGACGCTGATTACGTCTGCGAGCAAGTACAAAACCCAAAGCCAGCCAACAGGCAGGAAGGAGACGGGGTATAAAACTTCATGTGACGAAAGGGCGGTGCTCACGGCAAAGGCCCCGAGATAAAATGCCCATGTCATCCTGTTTGGGCGAAGAAGTACTAAGACAAGACCCACCACCAAGAAAACAATACAAGCAATAGTCTCGAAAGCGAGGAAGAAGCTATCCGTCGTGGATAGAGGGGCAAGTGGTCGCGCTTTAAGTGTCACCGCATGGCGTTCACCTCCACGAGAGGTGTGCAACGTCATTTCCTCGCCTGGATAAGGGGCCATGAGCCCCTCGAGTATTGCGACGTCACGGAAATGTTTCGACGCTTCTATTCTGTCGCCAATCTTGATCGCGGCCTCGTCTGCTGGGTAGCCAGGAACGAGACTCGTCACAAGCCATGAATTGTCGTCAACCGGTAGCGCGTTGTCTCCCACCTGTAGCCCAAAATCTCCATATCGGCCCGGATTCCAGATGACGGCGACATAAGACAGGAGCAAAAGAGTAAATGCCGCATATGCGAACGCCGCAACTCCGTTCGCGATTGACGTCGATTGCCGCCGCCGTCGGCGGACCTCATCACTGTGGCTATTGGGAATGACCCAAGATGTATCTTGGGCTGTGCTTTCGTCCGGAAGACGCGGTTTGGAACGAGCAGGACCGTCACTTGATTGGGAACTAGCTATACCCGCTTGCACCTCGCCACTTTGATGCGCCCCGCTTGACTTCTTGAACTCGCCGGGGGCCTTGAGGCGCTTTTCGGTGGTCTCAAGGTTGTGCCGCAGCCAAACGCTGCGCACGCCGCCCCGGGACACGCGCATCCCCCGTGTCCTTAGCCTTGCCACAACCGCATCTCGACCCCACGTCGGCTGTTCAACTGCGAGTTCGACGATCGCAGCTTCAATCTCCGGATCAACCCGGTTTTGCGGAATCGGTTTGTGGCGAGATGCCTCCTCTAATGATGCCTCACCGCCGCTCTTGTACTGCTCCTGGAAGCGATAAAAGCTAGCCCGAGAGAAGCCCATCTTCTTACAGGCTTCGGCCACATTTCGCAATCGTTTGGCCAATGCCAGAAGACCGAGCTTAGAGCGCTCCTCTTCGCTACCCATCCTAGTGTCTTGCGACGTCCTGCAAGCCGACGACTCTTCGGACCGTCTCATAAGTCTTGACCTGGCCCAAGGAAGGCTCTTTTTACGCTGTGCTTACGTCGTTGGGCTAGCCTTTTGCCACGGGTCTATGTGCGGATCCAGCCATTCCACAAAAGGATGCGCTGGTCCGTCCAGTGCGGCCCTCCGAAAAGCGGCTACCAGGGGGATCTACCATGCAAGACAGGTCATTTCTTCAAGCCTCAAAGCTAACTATTGTGATGTTGACTGTGGTCGCGCTGATAGGTTGTAGTGGGGGGCCGGTCTCGCAGCCACCGCCTCAGGGGCCGTCGGGAATCATCGTGGTGACTCCGGCCACGAGTGCAACCGCAGTTTTTAAACTCGGAACCACTGGTCAGACCTTCGTTGCTTCAGAGCTCGGCTATTCCGGAGGGTTTTCGTTCACCGACACGGTTACTTTTGGGGGTCACCCCGGAACGCTTAGCCCTGCAACTACGCCGTCCAGCGTTACCTTGAAGCCGGATATACGCTGCATTCTTGTCTGCTATAATCTGCTACAGACAGTTGTGGTCCACGACTCTCTTGGTAGCACGACTAAGGTCTACGCGCAATGAAACACAAGCGGCCTATTGTTGGCAGTTGGTTGCTCGGCGGCTCCAGTCACTACTACTGAAGCGGGGGATACCAGCCGCTGTTCAGTGTCACTATGACGAGGGCGTTAAAGATCAGCGCGCCAGCAGGGACGAGCGTCACTCTTAGCAAGTCAAAGTTGGTTGCCTTTGGC
>JAFANK010000186.1 GCA_019232725.1 Vulcanimicrobiota bacterium
CAAAGTCTATCGGCGTGGCTGTTACGGACACGAGTGCATACATAACGGAGCCCGCGCCTGGGTCCCAAGGCGTGGAGGTGATTGACGCATCAAGCCTGTCGGTGATCGACACCATCCCAACAGGGCCGGGGAGCTTCCCGGAGCCGATCGTAGTCAAACGACACCGGCGATAAAGCCTATGTAGGATTTACTGTCGCTGATCCGATGGGGGGGTTCACATCAAACGTTGGGGTGATCGATACCCCTACCGACAGGATCGAAAATACTATCGTCTTCCCCATTGAGGCAACCCCCGTTTGGATGAGCTCAGTCCAAAGGGCAAATGTTTGTACGTGTCTCTAATAGGTGGCCCATTCGCATTCGAAAATATTGGCGTTATAGACACGGCTAAAAATTCCGTGTCTGCAATATGGACGTTTGGCGGGCGCGCTAGCTTCCGCGGACTGGCCGTCAACAACAAAGGCACACTACTTTATGCCGCCGCGGACATTTTGCACAGTGTGTATGTTATAGACACAGCTACTGGCAACTTAGTGACGACCATTTCGGTCCCCGGTGATCTGAACGGCCTCGTGCTGAGCCCCGCAATCGCCAAACGCGCAGGCTTAGGACCTAATGTGCACATCCACACGATGAGGCACAGTTTCGCTAGCTTAGCGTTGGCGCGAGGCGTGCCGATAACAACGCTCGCGGCGACTATGGGTCACGACACAAGCGTGCTTATGAAGGTCTATGGCCATGCTCTCCCTTCGGCGGAAGGTACTGCGGCTATGGCCTTGCAGCAAGCACTGGCAGGCGCGTCAATCTGACCGTGAGAACTCATTTTGGCCGGTTTTGAACCCGTTCGTGATCACGGCGCAAAAAATGAACAATGTCAAGAGCAAGGGCCCTGGAACAAACCTTTACGACACAAGGCTTCAAATCAAATAGGCGTCGTTAGCTCAATGGTAGAGCAGCGGACTCTTAATCCGTTGGTTGTGGGTTCAAGTCCCTCACGACGCACCAAAACCTCGACGCATCAGCGATAGAAGGAGTAACCATGACATCGCGACACACGTGGGGACTCCTCGCTGCCGCTGCCCTCGGTATCGTCGCGGGTTATAGTTTTTCCCCCAAGCCAGCGCGACGCGAGCTCAATCGCCGCGCCGCCAAGAATCTCTCGACCCTCCAAGGTATTGCAGCGCGCGAAGGTGGACGCGCGGCGCGCGTCGTGACGGCAGCTGCAGGCGTTGCCGGCCGGGTCGCAAGCAACGTCGTCCGTCAAATCACCGGGCCACTTGCCGTTGCGCTCGATCCAACACAAAAACTCAAAGACGCTATCGCGGCAGATCCTATTCTTTCCCAGCGTCCAATCTGGATCGACGCGCTCGGTGACACCATGTTGCTCCACGGCGTCGTGGAAAGCGACGAAGAGTGGCACTCGGCAGACCTCCTCGCGCGACTGGCTTCTCCCGACGGCTCAGTACGCAACCTTTTGCAAGTGAGGCACTAGTCTTCCCCTACCCTGATGCGACGCGAGTTGACCTCCAATATCATCAGCGGGTTATTAGCCGTTGTTTGGATTTTGGGTGCTGCGCCCGCACCCGCTGATTCTCCCGCACTCTATATTAGTGCCGGCTCCTCAAGCGGCCAGTTCAACGTCGAGTGCACGAGCTGAAAATGCTCTCTTGCATCCGACAACATTACGAACTCGATTCGCACCCTCGACGGCAAACCGGTACCCTCAAGCGCGCATTTTGCTCTGGCGCAAGCCGCACATGTCGACAACGGTTTCACGATGACGCTCGAACGCGGCGATCTTCCTCGCGGAATGTTTCAAGTCGTAACCACAGTGAGCTCGTTGGGCTCTACGAACCGTCAGTTCTATATCCCGACGAACGCAACGCCAGCATCCGCCAACGTCGGTCAACGCTTCATTGCGCTCCCTGACGCTCTCGGCGTCGGCACGGATCTTCAACACACCGCAGTCTGGGACGACGCGCAAAA
Source organism: Vulcanimicrobiota bacterium (assembly GCA_019232725.1). Taxonomy (GTDB): domain Bacteria; phylum Vulcanimicrobiota; class Vulcanimicrobiia; order Eremiobacterales; family Eremiobacteraceae; genus JAFANK01. The sequence continues at coordinate 1,987 of JAFANK010000186.1, forward strand.
CGGATCACTATTCGCCGCACAACATTTCACATGGCTAGCCGACAGATCCTCACTTGTTATCACGAACCTCCACGGTGCTACCTACTCAATCCCGGTCGCCCAGGTCCTGACACAAGCTGATCTAATCCCCATCGTCGAGGACGAGAACGCCACAGCATTGCAAAACGCCTACTCGGGAAAGCTCGTCTGGCCGAGAGGAGGAGCTAGGCTGAGGTGCGGTTATGACCCCTACGGGAGTGCGTTCTACGAGGTAAGTCCGCGGTTACCGCTTCGCCTGCGAACCATTGTGCGGGCGTATCGTAACGCTGAGTTAACCCTTGGATTCGATGGAGCGTTCGGTGACGCTACCTATGTCGCGATAGACCCGCTTATCATAACGTTCGAACTTACCCGGACGCCTGACATCTGGGGTTCCGGTTATTCCGACAGGCATCCGGCGCCGGGTTTGTCGGCCCACATCTGGGCCATCGAGAAATGCCGATTCTTATACTCCGTGAAAGCTGACGTTTGGGATTTCATGCGTTCCTACAGCAGCGCGTCGGCTGCCTCACAGCACCCTGACTGGTCTGCCGCAACAATCCGTCTGATCAACGCAGGCAAAATCAGTCACGGGATGACTCACGACATGGTTGCATGGAGCTTGGGATATCCGGCGGCGCTAGGCGATCGAAAGGAACTCAACCGCCTCAGCGTCTGGCGGTATCCGCACGCGCCGGGTTTCGAGGAAGCAACAGTTTACTTTAAGAACGGGAAAGTCATCAGCGTCAACATCGACTCAATAGTACGCTGAATTTTGTGGGATGACGCGGCGAAAAAGGCGAATATGCCGAGCGAAAGCGTCCGTGGCGAGCGCACGCGGGCATGTGGCGGAATTGGCAGACGCGCCGGACTTAGAATCCGGTGACCGAAAGGTCGTGTAGGTTCAAATCCTATCTTGCCCAGCAAAATTAGTGCTTATGCAGCGCGCCGTATATTCGCCCTTTACGGTGTGCTGTTTCAAAATCAAGATATGTTGAGGAAGAACTAATGACTGCCGCCTGAAGGCGGCTCGTTGGCTTTCGATTCGCGGACACTGGCGACCACAATAGAGAAGAAGATCGCCAAAAATACTGCCCCACCTGCGAGCAGGACGACGAGCATCAATTGGCTGTCGCTCATGATCTGCGTTTTTCGGCTCGTTGCCACGCTTTCCCCCAGGAGAAAGAGGGTTCGCGCATAAGAAACGCCTCTCGTATCACGCGGAAGTAGCTCAGTGGTAGAGCATCGCCTTGCCAAGGCGAGGGTCGCGAGTTCGAATCTCGTCTTCCGCTCCAGCCTGCATCGGATCATGCCGAGCAGGACGCACCTGCTCCTCGATCGAGGTCATCCCGCGCGCATATGCACGCCGGCCTTGTCACGGACGCGTCACTCCCCAAAGGATAGGAAAAAATTTCAAACGAAGGCCGAGCGCCCGATGCGCATCATGTCTCCACCACGACCGTGAACGCCACTGTTCGTAAGCTCGCGCCTACCGAGGTCGAGCTCGACATCGAAGTCTCTCCCAGCGATTTCGCCGTAGCCCAAGATCGCGCATATCGCAAGCTCGCCGGACGTTACAAGTTCCCCGGCTTTCGCACCGGCCACGTGCCGCGCAAGATCTTCGAACAGCATGTCGGCAAAGAGAGCATCGAATCGCAAGCGCTTGAAGATCTCGTGCCCGAAGTATACGCAAAAGCGCTCAAAGAGCATCAGTTAGAACCGGTCGACCGCCCGCACATCGACCTCGACCGCTCCGATGCGGAGCGCGGCGTGCGCATCAAAGCAAAAGTTGCCGTGCGCCCGGAGATAGCCCTCGGACAGTACCGCGGCATCCCAGTGAAGCGTATGGCCATCGCCGTCACCGATGAAGAAGTGGACCATAGCATCCAAGCGCTGCGCAAACGCGCAGCGACGCTCGTGCCCGTGGAAGAGCGCGGCGTGCAAGACGGCGACACGGTCACTATCGATTACGTCGGCCGCATCAACGGTGAACCGTTCGAGGGCGGCACGGCGACGAACCACACGACTGAAGTCACGGCCGAACGCTTCGTCCCCGGCTTCGCCGAACAACTTCATGGCGCGCGACCCGGCGACCACGTGCAAGTAAAGGTCACATTCCCACCCGATTATCGCGCCGCCGAGCTCGCCGCCAAGGATGCGGTCTTCGACGTGACCGTGCACGAGATCAAACATGCCGTGTTGCCGGAGCTCGACGACGAATTCGTCAAGCAAGTCTCCCAGCACGAGACCGTCGCCGCACTGCGTGATGACGTCCGTCGCCGACTCGAAGCCGTCGCACAAGCGCGGAGCAACGAAGATCAGCAGCGCCAGATCCTCGACGCGGTCGTCACCAACCACATGATCCCATTGCCCGATGTGCTCGTGGATCGCGAGATCGATAGTCTCGTCGCGGACGCGCGCTCGTACATGCAACGCATCGGCCGCTCGTGGGATGAGTATCTCGCCGCCAAAAATGTCGACGAAGACGGATTGCGCGCTGAGTATCGTGAGGAAGCTGCTCGTCGCGTCAAGACAGCACTCCTGCTCGAAGAGATCGCAAAGCAGGAGAAGGTCGAGGTCACAACTGCCGAGGTCGAACAAGAACTCGACGATATGGCGAGGGCCTACGGCCAAACGCGAGAATCAGTGATCGAATTCGTGCGCAAGACGGGCGGCCTCGGGCCGATAATCGATACAGTGAGCAGACGCAAGACGCTGGACCTGCTCGTCGCGAACGCAGAGATCACCGATGCAGAGGTCACGGCCGCCCAAATCGTCGCTCACTAACACCCTTCATCGCTCCCACCCGACATAGAGGAACACAATGGGACATTTGGTACCGATGGTCGTCGAGCAAACCGCCCGAGGCGAGCGAGCCTTCGACATTTTCTCACGCTTGCTGAAAGAGCGTATCGTGTTCGTCGGCGGCCCTATCGACGACAATCTGGCGAACCTCGTCATCGCGCAGCTTCTGTTCTTGGAAAAGGAAGATGCCGATAAAGATATTGAGATGTACATCAATAGTCCCGGCGGCAGTGTGACGGCAGGCCTAGCCATATACGACACCATGCAATTGGTCAAACCAGATGTGGCGACGTTCTGCGCGGGTCTGGCCGCGAGCGCGGCGTCGATCCTGCTCACCGGCGGAGCCAAGGGAAAGCGTTTTGCCCTCCCGTACTCGAAGATACTCATCCACCAGCCGTGGGTCTCCCAGGTCGGCGGACAAGCAACCGATCTCGAGATCTACGCACGCGACCTGATCAACACGCGCAAGCTGCTGGCCAACATCTACGTGCAGACCACCGGCCAACCGTTCGAGCGTGTCGATCGCGACATGGACAGGGATTACCATCTGACCGCGCAAGAAGCGGTCGACTACGGGCTCGTCGATTCGGTCATCAGCAGGCAGTCGCGCGAACCAGGCGCACCGAAGTCAGCGAGCTAGGGAAGGGCATCGGCGGGCGCACGGGAGCATGAGGCGGCGTGTTTAGATTCGGTGACGAGAAGGGACAGCTCAAGTGCAGCTTCTGCGGCAAATCGCAGGAGCAGGTCCGCAAGCTCATCGCTGGCCCTGGCGTCTACATCTGCGACGAGTGCATCGAGCTCTGCAATGAGATCATCGAGGAGGAGCTCTACAAGAACGTCGACGAGAACCTGCGCCTGCGCAATATCCCCAAGCCCAAAGAGATCAACCACATCCTCAATCA
>JAFANK010000296.1 GCA_019232725.1 Vulcanimicrobiota bacterium
AACGAAGTGGTCGCAAGTTCCAATGCATCTCTTGGCGAGCTTGAGAAATGGGTGCACGGGGCTGAGGCCAAGCCGCCGAGCGGCTTCGTGGCGGTCGCGATGCCGGCGAAGATGATGACGATCCATGATGTCGCGATGAAAAACGGCATGTGCTTTGCCGTCTTCAAAGATGCCAGCAACCCCAAGCATGGGCTCGTGGTGGTGGCGTTTGACCCGCAAATCGCGGACAAGAAGCTCGGCCCGGCGTTGCTCGCGGTGAGCAAGTATCAAAACCTTCCGGCCCCGATGAAACAGGCCATCGATACGCAACTGCGGCAACGTTTCGGCTACGGCGCAAGTGACTTCGTCGAGGCAGGCAGTCCGATAGGCAGCGCGGCAGCTGCGCTCGCCCAGTTCAAGTCGCAAAACCAACGCGGCATCGTCGTCGTGGAAGCGACCAAGCAATAGCGATGCCCTTGAGCCGCATCGGCAGGCTGCTCTTTATGCCTGCCCTTTTTTTGCTATGGCTTGCACCTGCCCGCTCCGCGACCACAAGTCCGTTCTCTGACCTGCATTGGCGCAGCATCGGGCCGGCGGTCGCTGGTGGGCGCATCGCGGCAGTCGCCGGCAGCGACAAGGCGCCATTTTTGTACTATCTGGGTGGCGCGGGCGGTGTTTTCAAGTCAGACAATGGCGGGAGCTCGTGGGACGCCGTTTTTACCGACAAAGCGGTGGCGTCGGTTGGCGCGATCACGATCTCACCATCGAATCCTGACGACGTGTGGGTCGGCACGGGAGAAGGGAATCCCCGCGCCGATATTTCGTACGGCAAAGGCGTCTGGCGCAGTCGCGATGGTGCAAAGACCTGGAAGCATTTGGGCCTTGACAAGACGTCCGCCATTCCGAGAATTCTCGTCGATCCCCACCACCCGGATGTCGCGCTCGTAGCAGCGCTCGGCGATCCGTTCTCGGACAATATCAACCGCGGTGTATATCGGACGACTGACGGCGGCAAGACGTGGTCGAAAACGCTCTACATAGGACCATCAACGGGCGCATCCGATATCGCTTGGGATCCGAGTCATCCAAATGTCGTATTCGCGGGCATGTGGCAATTCCGGCGCAAACCGTGGACGATCATCAGCGGCGGCCCGCAGAGTGGCTTGTATCGTTCGCGCGACGCTGGCGTGCATTGGCAGCGCCTCCAAGGTCATGGTTTGCCGGGTGGCCTCATGGGGCGTATCGGTGTCGCCGTGGCGCCGGGTCACGGGCAGCGCGTCTACGCGATCATCCAATCGAAGGCGGGGTATGTCTGGCGTTCCGACGATGGCGGCGACAGCTGGCGGCGCACGCGGGCCAGCTCGATCGTCAACGAGCGGCCCTTTTACTTCAGCCAACTGGCGGTCGATCCGGTCAATCGCGATCATGTTTACGCGATGTCGGTGGACTTCAGCGAAAGCCGCGACGGCGCACAGACGTTCAAGGCGGTTGATGGCGCGGAGAACGTCGACTATCATGCACTATGGATCTCGAGCGACGGCGTGCGCATGATTGCAGGCCACGACGCCGGCTGGGCATTGTCCGTCGACCGTGGCAAGACGTGGGATTGGCGTCTGAACGTCGCGATCTCGCAGACCTACCATGTCGGCTACGATCATCGTAATCCATACCAAGTGTGCGGGGGTTTCCAAGACGCCGAGACGTGGTGTGGCCCCTCGAACAGCCTCAATCCTCAGGGCATCCTCAATCGCGATTGGTACTCGATGAACGGTTCCGACGGCACCTGGGTCTGGCCTGACCCGCTCGATCCCGACCTTGTCTGGAACTCCACGTATTGGGGCAGCTTGGGCATCTTTAACATGCAGACACGCGAAGTGACGGAAATCTCACCATATCAGTTCGACTATGATGCGATCGCCACGGTGGGCGTACCGTATCGCTTCGGCTGGGAAGCACCTATCGCGTTCTCACCACAAGACGGCCACACGGCCTATTTCGGTGGTAACGTGCTGTTCACGACCGACGATCGCGGTGCTCACTGGCGCGTCATGAGTCCTGACCTGACGTTGAACGATCCCGCGCACCAGCAAATCTCGGGCGGCCCCATCACGATCGAAGGTGATGGTGCTGAAACGTACGACGTCATCTACGACATCGGGCCGTCACCAGCTGAAGCTGGGCTGATCTGGATCGGCACGGATGATGGTCTTATTCAACTGACGCGCGATAGCGGCGTGACCTGGCGCAACGTATCGGTGAAGGGCATTGCTCCCTTTGGGCGCGTGAGCACGGTCGAACCATCGCGCACGTCGGGCGCTGTCGCCTACGCCGTGATCGATCGGCATCTCCTCGGCGATCGTGCGCCCTATATCTTCAAGACGCAAGACTATGGCGCGAACTGGCAACCGATCACGCGCGGCTTGCCGTCAGACGTATACGCACATGTGGTGCGCGAGGATCCAAAGAACCCACGCGTGCTGTATGCTGGCCTGGAGCAAGGCGTTTGGGTATCGCTCGACGGCGGTGCGTCATGGCAGAGCATGCAGGCTGACCTTCCCACAAGCTCCGTCCGCGATTTGCGGGTGCAGCCCGATGCCAATGACCTCATCGCCGGCACGCACGGCAATTCGCTCTTCATCCTCGACGATCTCACCGTGTTCCAACAGTTCGACCAAGCAAAGAGCGCCACCGCATATCTCTTCCCGCCGCGCGCAGCGTATTTGTTCGCGCTCTGGGAACCGGAGCAGCCCGGACCGGATTCAGGGCCGCCGACCGGTGCGTTCACCGGTGACAATCCAGATTATGGAGCGATCATTTCGTATTATCTGCGTTCCGAACTGAAGGCAGTGCCGACACTCGAGATCGCCGATACGAGTGGACACGTCGTACGGCATCTGAGCGCAAGAGATGCCCTGTCCGCCATGCCCGGCGTCAACCGCACGGCCTGGGATTTGATGGAGGATCCGCCGGTCGCGTGGAAGGGCACACCGAAATTCAATCAGCAACCATTCGCGGGCCCTGAGGCGGTACCGGGCCGTTATGTCGTGACGCTCAAGGCCGGCCCAACGACGTTGACCTCTGCCGTCGAGGTATTACCGGACCCCCGCGCGCCCTGGACGCATGACCAGTACGTGACACGGCATGCATTCATGCAAACGATCAAAGACGAGCTTAGTTCAGTGGACACCGCCCTGAACACCCTTGACCGGCTCAAGGCGCAGTTGACCAAGCGACAGGCTCAGGTCGCGGCTCGGCGGGGTACCGCACAGCTGCTCGCGCGGATCGAGAAGGTCGAGCGCGAGCGAGAAGCGGTCTTCGCTACGCTGACCTCCAATCCGCAGGCGGACCAAGATGATGACTTTCTTCCCGACAAGCTGCGCGAGCACGTACTCGCAGTTGCAAGCGCGCTCAATTCTCCGCTCAGCTATGGCACGGGCAGCTACGGACCCGCGTATCTCGGGCCGCCGACCGATGCGAGCATCAAGATGGCGTCAGCGGTGAAGCAGAACTATGATACTGTGATGGCGTCCTACGAGCGTTTCATAAAAGAAGACGTCGCCGCGCTCAATCTGGCGCTGGCGACGGCGGGCTTTGCTGCTATCTAAAACTTAGGCTGCTGTTTTGTAGACGACGTGGTACCCGTGGCGGATGGCGACGAGGTAGCAGCCAGAGCAAATACGGAAGCGCGGTTCAAGCTGATTCGCTAAACTGACGTAGAGCTTGGATTTTCCGGCATCTTCTCGGCAAAACGCGCAACGGTCTTTCATATGGAACCTCATCGGAATCTGGATGCCAGTATGACACGTCGAGCATGCACCCGTGACGAAATATCGCCGGGCTGCGACGGTGGTCACATGGTTTATGCAGAGGAATGTGGGGTCGGCTCTTGAGAGCCGACCGGGCGGCACTGAAAGTGCCGCCCCCACAATATAATTGTCGCTACTCGCCGATGGGGGCGAAAAGTTCGTCCAGATCCTCGCGGGTGAGGGACTTGGCGAAGGCAGCGTCGGTCGACACGACCGAGTCGGCGAGCGCTTGTTTTCGGCTCTGCAGCGCCTGGATTTTCTCCTCGACCGAACCGAGCGTGACGAGGCGATACGCGGTGACCGGTTTGGTCTGCCCGATGCGATGGGTGCGGTCGATAGCCTGGCGTTCGACGGCTGGATTCCACCACGGGTCGTACAGCACGACATAGTCGGCCTCGGTGACAGTCAAACCGACGCCGCCCGCTTTGAGGCTCATGAGGAAGACCGGCGGCCCATCCTCTCGGCGGAAATCATCCAACACTTTACTGCGATTCTTAGTTGCGCCGTCGAGATACGAGTAGGTGCGCTTGCGCGCATCAAGCGTTTCGCGCATGATACCCAGCATCTCTGTGAACGAGGAGAAGACGAGCACGCGGTGGCCGGACTCGACGATCGACTCAAGCAATTCCATGAACGCCAAGAACTTGCCCGATGCTTCTTCGTCTTCGCGCCAGTGATCCCCGATCAGGCCGGGATGGCAGCAGATCTGCCGCAACTTGGTGAGCGCGGCCAAAATCGAGAGTTGGGCACGTTGAATGCCGCGTTCGTCGACTTCACGCAAGATATCGCGCCGGGCGCGTAAGACGGTCTCCCGGTAGGCTTTCTTCTGCGACGTTGTCATCTCGCACTCGATCGTCTGCTCGGTGCGCGAGGGCAGGTCCGCCGCGACCTGGGTCTTGAGCCGGCGGATCATGAACGGCTGCACCCGGCGCGCGAGGCGCTGCTGCTTGTCGACGTCGCCGTCGCGCATGATCGGTGTCTCAAACGTCGAGCGGAAATGACTCTCGTTGCCGAGCAGGCCCGGCATGACGAAGTCAACGATCGACCACAGGTCGAGCACGGAATTCTCGATCGGCGTACCCGTGAGCGCGAGCCGCTGCTCCGCTTCGATGCCCTTGATGACTTGCGAGATCTTGGCCTGTGGATTTTTTATCTGCTGCGCCTCGTCGAGCACGATCGTGCGGAAGGCAAGCTTGTTCAAACTTTCCGCGTCGCGCCGGGCGAGCGCGTACGAGGTCACGAGGAGATCGTACTTGTCGGCCTCGTTGTAGACCGCCTCGCGCCCAGCGCCGGCCGTCAAAAGGCTGACCTTGATCGCGGGCGTGAAGCGAGCCGCCTCGCTGAGCCAGGTGTGCGTCACCGATGTCGGGCAAACGATGAGATTAGGCGCACTGCCCCGGCGCTGGCGCTCGCGCTCGACATACGATAAAACTTGCAGCGTCTTGCCAAGCCCCATATCGTCGGCGAGAATGCCACCGAACGCGTAGCGCCCGAGGTACGCGAGGAAGTCGAGGCCGCGCCGCTGGTACGGTCGCAATATCTTCGTGAGATGATCGGGCGGATCGATCTCTTCGATCCCGGAGAACCCGCGCACGGCTTCGCGCAGCTCGCGCAACTGTGCGGGAAGCTCTTGATCGCCGCACGCCTTGGCGAGGTCGTCATACACGGACAGCATCTGCGCGGTTGTGAGCCGGGCTCGGCCTCCGCGCTCGAGCGCATTGCCAAAGCCGCCAGTTGCCTCGCGCAATAATGCAAACGATGAGAGATCGATAAAACGCCCATCTGCGAGGCGATAGAAACGGCCGGAGCTTTGCCACAACGCCTTCACATCGTCCGGCGACAAAGGCTGGCCATCGAGCATGAGTTCCACCGATATCTCGAGCCAATCGATCGGACCTGATGCGGATGCGGAGATCTTGCCCTTGGCCTTGGCTTTGGA
>JAFANK010000342.1 GCA_019232725.1 Vulcanimicrobiota bacterium
CACTGATGCCCGCATGCGGTCGAGCGGCATGTTATCGAGTAACACCGCATCGGCGCCGGCGTCGACCGCTGCACGCACGTCATCCGTCGACTCGCATTCCACTTCGACCGTTGCGCCGCCCGCATGCGCTCGTGCCGCGGCCACCGCGGCGGCGACGGAACGCGCAGCGGCCAGGTGGTTGTCCTTGATGAGCACCGCGTCGGAGAGGTCGAAGCGGTGATTGTAGCCACCGCCGGCACGCACCGCATAGCGCTCGAGTGCGCGCAATCCCGGCGTTGTCTTGCGCGTGTCACAGATGCGCACCGGCAGTCCGCGCACGGCCTCCACGTATGCATGCGTCAGCGTCGCGATGCCGCACAAGCGACCCAAGAAGTTGAGCGCGACGCGCTCTGCTGCGAGCAGGCTGCGCGCTCGACCGCGCACAGACGCCAAGCAGGTGCCAGCGCCAACACTTTCGCCATCCTCGACTGCCGGGGCAAACGTGACGGTCGCGTCGAGAGCTGTAAAAGCGAGTCCGGCGATTGCCAGCCCTGCGACGACTCCCGCGGAGCGCATGACGAGGCGAGCCTCTGCGATGACACCCGGATCAATCGTCGCTGCGGTTGTCACGTCGTTGCGAGCCTTGTCTTCGTTGAGTGCGGCGTCGATCTGGCCGCGAAACGCGAGCGCCCCCGAAGCGGTGAGCGGCGTGAACGGCTCTTGTGTCAGCGCGGGGTGGCGCACGACGATCTCAAGCGGTCGCCGGCGTTGCGATCGGCACGATGCGGTGGCCAGCGGCGTTCCAGACGATGCGCACAAGCCAATGCTCGTCGTCGCGAACGGGGAAGTCCGTGCGGTAATGCGCACCGCGGCTTTCCTCACGGATGAGCGCTGCTTGTGTGATCACGCGTGCGGCATCGAGCAACGAACGCGCCTCGAGCGCCGGACGCGAAAGAGGTTGCATGCGGACGGGCCACTCGGCAAGCCGCTGTTGCAGATCCGAAAGCTGCGACCCCTCACGCACGACGCTTGCCCCTTCCCACATCACCAAGCGCAGCGCGCTCGCGTCGCCGGCTGTCACGGCATCCTGCGGCGCATCGCCCGCAGAAACGGCGCCATTGGGTTCGGCTACGATGCCGCCGATGTCTTCGGCGGCGCGGGAAGCAAACACAAGGCACTCCGCCAGCGAGTTGCCGGCGAGCCGATTGGCTCCGTGCAGTCCCGTGCACGCGCATTCACCCACTGCATACAGGGAGCGCACCGCGGTGCGGCCGCACAGATCCGTGACCACACCGCCCATGTGGTAATGCGCGGCGGGGCCGACCGGAATCGGTTCCGTGCCGATGTCGACACCGAATCGCGCGCAGGCTGCCGCGATGTTGGGAAAGCGCGTGCGGATGTGCTTGGCCGTGCCGATCGGCCGAAGATCGAGCCGCACGCCCGTGCCTGTCCGTTGCATCTCGCGATAGATCGCTCGTGCGACGACATCGCGCGGCGCAAGTTCGCCCCTGGGATCAGCCTCGAAGCAAAAGCGCTCACCGCGGTTATTGATAAGGATGCCGCCTTCACCGCGTGCGGCCTCGGAGACGAGCAACGCGGGTGCGCCTTCCACGGCGAGCGCCGTCGGGTGGAATTGCACGAACTCGACGTCAGCCAGCGTCGCGCCTGCGGCGAGTGCGAGCGACAGCCCGTCGCCGGTCGCGCCCGGCGGATTGGTCGTGCGCTCGTAGACTTGGCCGACGCCACCTGTCGCAAGTGCCGTTGCCAGTCGCGCGACGATCGGCTCGAGCCCATCGCGAGCGTGCACCCAGGCGCCCAGCGCGCAGCCATCGCGCATGATGAGCGACACGGCAGTGGCGCGTTCCACGACCGTCACGTTCGGGTGGTGCAGCGCTTTTTGCGCGAGCGTCGTGGAGATGGCGCGACCGGTCGCATCTTCAGAGAAGACGGTGCGCGCATGGCTGTGCGCAGCTTCGCGCGTGAGGGCCAGGCCGCCACTCACGTCAAGGTTGAAGGCGACCCCAAGGTCGCGCAGCTCCTGAATACGCTTGGGCGCTTCCGCTGCGACCAGCGCCGCCGCAGCCTCGTCGACGAGACCAGCGCCAGCTGCAAGCGTATCGGCAAGATGCGCCGCCGCCGAATCTTCTTCGAGATCGAGCGACGCGGCCACGCCACCTTGTGCCCAGGCGGTGTTCGATTCCTCGATCGTGCCCTTGGTGGCGACCGCGACCGCCAAGCCTTCCTCGGCGGCATGCAACGCAAGCAGTAATCCGGCCGCACCCGACCCGATCACGAGGACGTCGGTGCGGATCACCTCATCTCACCGCCATCATGCGTTCGATGCTGCGGCGCGCGCGGATCATGATGTCGGTCGGTATCTCGATCGGATTGAGCTCGCCCTCCAAGCAGGCCGCCACCTTCTCAAGCTCGACGAACTTCATGTAGGGGCAATGCGGGCATGGAGCGATGGAATAAAAACGCTTGTGGGGATGCAGCGCCTTCAGGCGCAACAGCAACCCGGCTTCGGTGAGGATGATGAACTCACGCGCGTCGCTCTTGCCGGCGTAATCCATGATCCCTTGCGTGCTCGCGACATGGTCGGCAAGCTCGAGCACTTCGGGCGAGCACTCCGGATGCGCGAGCACGAGCGCGTCGGGATGCTGCTGCTTGCGCGCGAGCACCATTGACGGCTGGATGACGAAGTGCGTCGGGCAGTAACCGTTCCAGCAGATGATCTTCCGGTCGGGGAGCCGCTTTTGCACCCATCCGCCGAGGTACTTGTCGGGTGCGAACAGGATCTCGCGATTCGGCAGCGAGCGGACGACATCGGCGGCATTGGTCGACGTGCAGCAGATGTCAGATTCCGCCTTCACCTCGGCGTACGTGTTGACGTACGACACGAGCGGCAGTCCGGGATACTGCGCGCGGAATGCGCGCGCCTGATCGGCGGTGATCATGTCGGCCATACCGCAACCAGCCTTCATGTCGGGCAGCAGCACGAGCTTGTTCGGGGAAAGCAGCTTGGCCGTCTCGGCCATGAAGTGCACCCCGCAGAAGACGATCTTGCCGGCCTGTGTGCGAGCCGCCTCGCGGCTGAGATTCAGGCTGTCGCCGATGAAGTCGGAGACCTCTTGGACCTCAAGCCGCTGGTAGATATGCGAGAGGATGACCGCGTTTTTGGCTTTGGCCAGTGCCCGGATGTGGGCTTGGAGCCTCTCGACCTCGGGAGTCTTCGGCCGGACGGTGGTCCCGTCGTCGACCGGCATGGCGATGGCGGCCATAATAGATGAGAGTTCTGGAAGCCGCCGCTAACTCATCCGCCACATCGGGAGCTATGTAGCAGCGTCAGCCTACCCAGAAGCGCCGCGGACCGGTGTCGAGGTGCACCCAGCCTTCGGGGTAGTAACCAACGCCGCCACTGATCGGACACGCGCGACAGATGCCCGCGAGCTCGTCGAGCGAGACGCCCGGGACGTGGAAATCGACGGCCTTGCCCCACATGTGCAGTGACATCCGCGCGGCACCTTCGATGGCCGCGTTGGTTTGCGGCGTCCGGTAACCGCTGTGCACCACGATCGGTGCATCGATGCCGTCGCGGATGAGATATTGCTGCACGGCCCACAACGCTTCGATCGTGCGCACGTCGATCTGCACGTAGCCGTAATGGGGCGACACGTGCTCGTCACGCAACACGGCGCACAGCTTCTTGTAGCCGGGCCAATACAGCGACTTCCCATCTTGCGTGAACGGCTCGGCAGCGTACTCGCCCGTGTCCATCCGCTCGATGAACAGTTGATATCGATGGGGCGTCCGATCGTCTGCTCGCGCGGCTGTCGCGAAAAAAGTCGTGGCGGCGAACGCCAATGCGCCGGCCACAAAGTCCCGGCGAGCTATAGATGATTGCGGCCCTAACCGGCCCGCAACATTAACACACCCACGACACATATATAACAGTATCGGCAGACCGGAGCGCCTCGTCTATATCACACCGCACAATGAGACGCCACTTGCTTTTCTTTCTGCGGCGCACCGTGGTACAATGCCGGACGTGGCCGACCCAATCGTAGCCTCAGGGCCGAGTGCTTATCGAGACGTCCTCGGTGACCGCCTGTTGTGGCGGCTCACGATCGTCGGCACGGCAGCACTCGGTTTTTTGGCGACGTTCTTGCTGCTCGACCATGAGATCCGGTTGCTCAAGAACGTCATGCTCCCGTTGCTGGCGCTCTTGCCCGTGTATCTCGTCTTGATGTCGGTCAACACCTGGTGGGCCGCCAAGACAATGGCAAAGCAAGGATTGACGACACGGCCGCGGACGCCATGGGCACGCCAGAAATTCCGCGTCGAGCGCCTGTTGACCGCGTGCTGCGGATTGGTCTTCGGTGTGCTGACGGCGCTCTGGTACGTGCACTCCGTCTCCCGGTAATCAACGTCGCGTTCGCAACTTGATGTCGCGAGCAGGACGCAGGCGCGAGAGGCCTCAATAGCCTGCGTGAGGATGCTTTCGGCGCGCTCGACGTTCCAACGGGCTTTCCTCATTCTTGCGGTTGCGCTCTTCGCATTCGCGCCGGCTTCGTGCGCGCCGAAGTCACAGACGCCGGCCGGCGCCACTGCGACCGGTGCGCCGGGCGCGCTGGACCTTCTCAGTGACGTCCGCCGTCGCGGCAAGCTGCTCATCTCAGCCGACCGCAATTATCAACCGCTGAGTTACAAGAAGCCCGACGGCAGCTGGCATGGCTTTGACGTCGAGGTGGGTCGCGAGATCGCGCGCAGGCTCGGCGTGCATGCGGTGTTCTTGGACATCGACTTCGATGCCATCACCGGCGGAAATTGGAACGGCCGCTGGGATCTCAACGTGAATTCGATGAGCATCACCCACGACCGGCAGCGTGTGCTGTATTTCACCGAGCCGTATTATTACGTGCCGGCATCGTTTTTCGTCTACAAGACGAGTGGGCTGCGCTCGATCGAGGACTTGGCCGGCAAACGCGTCGGCGTCGGCACCGCCACGACCTACCAAGCGTATCTCGAAGGACACCTGACGCTCACCGGTGAGAACATCCTGGTCCCTGCACCTGCTGCGCGTGCCGTGCCCTACGATACCGATGAGCTCGCGCTCAAAGACCTGGCACTCGGGGATGGCGTGCGTCTGGATGCTGTGCTCACCTCGTGGCCGTTCGCGCAATACCAGATCCGAAGCGGCCAACCATTTCGCGTGCTTGGGCAACCAGTGTTTTTCGAAGATGCCGCGGTGGCCGTCGATAAGAATAGTCCGCTCGATCCAACAAGCTTTTACAATGCAGTGCAGGCCGCGGTGCACGCCATGCACCAGGATGGCACCCTTAGCCGTTTGTGCAAGCAACGCTTTGGTGTCGATCTGACCCACAAGTGAGGGAGTGAAGGATGGCCGCACGCAGGCGCAAGCGATCTCGTCGGGCGGCAGACGTCGGCCCCGAGATCTTCAAGCGCAAGTGCCCGCACTGTCTGAAGGCGGTCCGTTTTCGCGCCCGGCCGGAACGCGCCGGCGGCGAACTCACTATTTGGACGGTGGCATGCACCTCCTGTGGCGTGGTTATCGGGGTCGTGCCACAGCTCGCCCGATATCCGCAAAAACGTGAGGTCGAGTCGATCGTGCGCGGCGTCGTGAAGCAGCACGTCAATAAGGCGATCAAGACGCTGCGCAAATCCGTGCGCCGCCGGCGCTGACGTACTGATACTTCCTCAAGCTGCACCGCCCGCCAGCATCGGGTCTTGGAGGCGGCGTCGTTGTCTTGGGGAACTCGAGCAGCATGAGCGAGCAGCCCAAGATCGTCGTCATCGAGCACGGCCCCTATATCGTGACCGGCCACGTACCACTGTCCGTGGAGGTGATCACGCCCAATCGTGACGGCGGTTCGTGGGAGTGGAAGCAAGAGCGCCGCTTTGAGGACCGGGAACGCTATCGGCTGTGCCGTTGCGGACACTCCAAAACAAAGCCCTATTGCGACGGCACGCATAACGAGATCGGCTTCGACGGCACCGAGACCGCTACGGGTGCGCCGTTCGCACAGCAGGCCGAGACCACCGACGGACCGACGCTCGTGCTCAAAGACGCTGAATCATTTTGCGCGAGCGCACGGTTTTGCGACAACTACGGGTCGGCCTGGGAGCTCGTCACGCAAAGCGACAAGAAGAAACAGCGCGAGCTGACGATCCATGAAGTGGAGCGCTGCCCGTCGGGGCGCCTCGTCCTTCGCGACAAGAAAACGGGCCGTCCGGTTGAGCCGGAGTTCGAGCCGTCGATCGGTCTCGTGCAGGACCCGGCCAAAGCACGCAGCGGGCCGCTTTGGGTGCGCGGTGGCATTCCGGTGGAAAGCGTGAGCGGCGTTCGGTACGAGACACGCAACCGCGTGACGCTCTGCCGTTGTGGCGCATCCGACAACAAGCCGTTCTGCGACGGCAGCCATCTGAAGGCGAAGTTCAACGACGGATTGCTGGAGTAGGTTGCAGCCCTAGTGCTGCTCGGCCGCGGCGTACGCCATGGCGTTTTCTTCCAGCCGCGCGGCCGAGAACGACACGAGCGCCCATGCCTCGACGAGCGCAAGCGCAACACCGACAATAACGCCGGCTGCCGTGCTTTGGGTCAGCACTTGCACTAGCGCCCAACCGAGCGCGGGCAATCCGAGCGCCGTGTACGTCGTGAGGATGCGCAACATGAAGCCAGGGCCGCGCATGTCGCCGCGGCCAGGCAGCACCACGTAGGTCGCAATGCCGATGCTTTGGACGAGGAAGAACCCAGCCAGCACGACGGGTGCGCTATAGACGACGACAGTCCACGAGCCGAGCGCAATGCCGGCCAGCATCGCACCCGCGACGAGCGGCGGTCCGATGCGCAGCATCGTGCCGACAAGCCACGCGACCACGCGGTTGCGCAGACGAGAGTCGCCGAGCCAGAACAGCGGGCGCCGCAGCTCGCTGCTGAGCGTGACGGTGCTCTGCGAGCCGAGCACGATGACCATGTTGGCAAGCGCCACGAGCGGCACGATGATATCCATGAGCGGTCGTCCTCGCTCCGCCAGACCAGCGGCAAAACCAAGTACGGCCGCGCACACGACCCAAAAGAGCGGCCAGCGCAAACCGCCGGAGGATCGGCGCAACGCTATCCACTCGCGCCACAACACGATGAGCGCTCCCAGCGGCGCGTGCTCGCCGTGAATGGATGGGACGGACGCCATCGACGGATGCAACCGCACGCCTTCGCCACGCTCGAACGCTCGCCACTGTTCACGGCTCCAAAGCCCGCGGCCGCTGGCGATCAAAGCGCGCCGTGCATACTGTCGAGCTGAAGACTCCCACAGTTCCGGATACGCGTCCGACGCCGCGAGCGACCCGGCGATCGTCATGAGCGCTGCACACGCCGCGAGCAACAGCGCAGCCTGCGCATCGCCCGTCAGCCCGCGCACGATCAGGTTCCCGGGGCTCATTGACGGTACTTGTGTCGCGAGCAGTGCGATGTCCACGTGCCCACGTGCGATCGCAAGTCCGGCAGGATAGACCACGGCCAGCGCCCCCGCGGCGACAAGCAGCGTTCCAAACCAAGCAAAGGGAATCGCGGGGTACCGGCGTTGCGCTAAGAACACCGGCAAGCGAATGCTAAAAGCGATGACAAACGCGGCCAGCAGCACCGTGGAGACGCGCAAGAATGCGCTCGACGTCGCCGCGAAGTTCCACGAGAGGAAGAAGAGGCCGATGAACACGCGGATTCCCTGGTAGGCAGCCTCGCGCAGCTGCAGCCAGAACACGACGATGGCCGGGGGCAGGTGCGAGCCCAACAAGAAACGCGCATCGGCCGGGTAGGAGAACGCTGCCGGCGGCCGGACCGCACCTGCGCGGATCTGCATGCCTAGGATGCACAGATACGCGGGAGGCACGAGCACGAACATCAGCTGCGCGGCATCGGGAAGTGCGAGCCCATAGCCGGTCGTGACCGGGTGCAAGCGCGTGAACAAAAACGCCGCGAACCACACGAAGAAGATGAACCACAGGGCCACGCGCGCCGGTTGGCGCAGCGCGCACTTGAGTTTGTGCATGCCCATGCGTGTCTCGAGATAGATGAGTGGGGCGAGCGCGCTCACCGCGTTGCTTCGAGGAAGACGTCTTCCAAGCTGCGACCGGCCTCCCCGAACCGGAGTTCGGCTATCGGGGCGCTGATCGCGGCGCGGCCAGCGTTGAGCACGAGCACGTGGTCGCAGATCGCTTCGGCGGACTCGAGCAAGTGCGTGCTCAGCACGATCGCCGTGCCTGCCTCGCGCAGTTCGCGCAGGATGCTGCGCAGCTCGCGTTGCCCTTTGGGATCCAACCCGATCATCGGCTCGTCGAGCAGCAGCACCGGTGCACCGGCGAGCACGGTCGAGGCGATGAGCGTCTTCTGGCGCATGCCCTTGGAAAGCGCCTCGCCGAGCGTGTCTTTCTTATCGAAAAGGTCCAGCCGCAAGAGCAATTCGCTCGCGCGTTGCTGCCAGCCGGACTTCAATCGACAGCTTTTTGCGACGAACACTAAATGCTCCCAGACGGTCAGCATCGCATACACGTCGGGCGTCTCAGGGATGAGCGCGATGCGCCGTCCGCGATCGGGCCCGAGCTTCTCCCCGTCGAGCGTCATCGAGCCCGCGTCCGGCCGCAAAAGGCCGGCAAGGCACAACATGGTTGTCGTTTTACCGGCGCCATTGGGTCCGAGCAACCCCGTGATCGCCCCGCGTTCGGCGTGGAACGACAGATCGTCGACCGCTGTCAGCTGGCCAAAACGACGCGTAAGATGCTCGACGAAGAGCCCGCTCGTCCGTGTCATGTCTCATATAGCATATCGGCCGAAGGCGCGTGCTCGGCCACCGCATATGACTCGGATGCCCTTTGGACCCTCTTGGTTGCGCCCAACTGCCGCGAGATGCACGCGAAGCCAGAGCGAACGGCGCGGACGAGCCCCATACAAAGGGGCCGTACAAGCGCGATGAGGCGCGTGAAGCTGGTACTGGAAGTGAAGGAGATTCACGTGTATTCAAGACCCACGATCATCGCAACATTGGATGCCTCAGTCGTGCTCGCCGACGCTCTCGGCAAGCATTGGGACGGCGGCGGCAGTGGCTGCGACCACGACGACTGCGTTCACTAACAACTGACAGCGCGGCTGCCTGGGACCCATACCGGCCAGCCGCGATAGCCCACAATAGGGACTCTCGAGGAACTCAAGCGCGCTTGGGTTCCTTTACTTTTTTGAGCCGTTCCGCTCAAGGGGCCGCATGGCAGCCGGCCAAGCTTCGCGGACGCGCGCAAGTCTGGTGCGCGGCGTGACGGAGTTCCGTCATGATCTCGTTAGGAGAACCCAGATGTACACCGCTCCTCAAATCATCGCGACCCTCGACGCCACGGTGGTGCTGGCCGAGGCACTCGGACAACCCACGTGCCCGAGCTTTTTCCCGAGTTGCTTGGGGTAACGAAGGCGGCGACCGGAGTGCCCGCTCGCACGCGGCACTTCATATGAGGGGCATTTGGAGCACCGCTGACATGTACGTCACACCGAAGATCATCGCGTCGATTGACGAATCGCTCGTGCTTGCCGATGCGCTCGGCCAATCGGAAAGCTGCCTCCCGGCGAAATGCCCGTAGGCCGCGTCCGCGATGAGGGCAGAGGGGTCCGCTACGGCGGGCCCCTTCTTCATTAGTATGGGGTGAACGGGCAGGGCCTTTCGCACCAACAAGTTGCCCGGAAAAGCCGTCAGGACGCACACCACCGGTCTGGAAAGTAAAGAGGAACCAGGCGCCCGGCACGGACGGGCGCGAGCGCGATGAGGCGCTCGTCACCTCTTGTCTTTTGGTCCGCAACCGGCGACAAAGCAGGCCGAGCACTCCGAAGCGTTCACTGCACGCATCGTCGTCGGAAGGGACTGTGCTCGCGCATACTCGCTCGCCCCAACTCGCCACGGAGAGCGTCGCATTCCAGACGCTCGACCGGCTGCTCATCGTTGCCAGCGACGAACCCAAGATCCTCGAATACTTGCGTTCTGCTTACCGCCGGGTGAGCGTCGCGATACCGGCAACGCAAGCCGACAGCATCGACTGCGGTGAGATACTGGCGCACAACGGCCAAGCATGGCTCACGTTCAACGGCGAGCCGCTGCCGTTTCCCGACGATATGCCCAAGACGTACTTCCGTCGCGCCTTTTATGGTTCGAGCAAGCTCATGCGCGCCAGTTTCCGCAAAAACGCTGACTGGCATTCGCTCTACGCGGCGGCGCTGCGCATCAATGGCAAGGCC
>JAFANK010000047.1 GCA_019232725.1 Vulcanimicrobiota bacterium
TCGTGAGCACGCCATACACTTTCTGGTACACGCTCGGCGAAACCGTGTTGTCACCAGCCAGACCGTAGCCAAACGCGCCGACCGTCGCACCGAACTCCGTCAGCGCATCGGGAACGCGCTTACTAGATCCGCTGGCAAGCGCCTGGAGTTGCGTCGGCAGCACACCCGAAACCGTGTTCGGGTTCGAGTTCACCGCGTTGCTGATGAACGGCATCGGCGCGATCAAGAGCGGCGTGTTTTGGAACGTCGCGTTGTTGCCGCCGGGGATGCGGAAGGTCGTGACGACGTTGAGCCCGACCTCCGACGTGCCGCCCGGTTCGGCGACCGTGGCAGTGCCGACGGCGAGTTGCAGCTTGGCGATGGCCGCGATATCGAGTTGATTGACGTTCGGCAGCGTCGCGACTTGCGTCGTCGTGCACGAGCAGAGCGCAAGTGTCGCCCCAAGCGCTGCCATCATCCGGCGCGCGTCCATATTCACTTCACAATCCTACCTGCGCATACAGCGTGACATTGATGGGTGCCTGATTGGGATAGATGATGTACGCACCGTACGGGTTGCCGACTCCGAGCGGCCGGCCGATGGTCGGTGGCAGAAAGCTCGAGCTGCTCCCCGGTAGTGACCCGCAGACACCAGCGCTCACCGGCTGGCAGTTGCGCGCCAAGTTCTGGACCGGGATATCTGCGGCGTTTGAGAACAAGTTGCGGATGAACATCCCGTAGGTCGTGCGCTTGAAATTCGGCGGCACGTATTGGATCGTCAGATCCATGAGTGCCTCGGGACTCGAACGCAACGTGCCTGGACCGCTGTAGTACCCGTCCGTGCCCTGCGTACCCGGCACGTTGGGCGAGAAGATGGAGCCCGGATTCTGGGGATTGACCCAGGCCGGCACGAGCAGCGCCGACTGCGAGCTGTTGTAGAGCGCATCGGTGATCGGCACGTAGATCGGCGTGCCGTGATAGGTGATCGCTTGATACACGCCCGTGCCGTACGGATACCCTGAGATGAAGCTGAAGATCGGGTTGTATGTCAGCGGGAACTTCTGGTTCTTATACGTCAGCGCGAGCGTCGATTGGAATGGCGCGATCTCCGGCGAGTGATAGACATTGCCGAGCAAGAGCGACGCCGTGGGCAAGAAATTCCCCGGAGGATCGTTGCCGAACTGGTTGATATAGGTGGCCGTGAACTGGCCCGAAAGACCGGTGAGTTTCGGCGGCGACGTGACGTCCATCTCGACGCCGGTCGCTTCCTGGAACCCTAAGTTCGAGTAGACCTCGGGCGAATACAGCGCCGCCCCGGTCACGACGTCGACGCCCTGCAGCGTACGCGTCGTCTCGACGATGTTGTAGCCCCGGCGGTAGAACGGCGTCACTTTGAAGGCGGCGCCGCTTGGGAACTCGTGACCGTACGAGAGATCGTAATTGCTGAAGGTCGCTCCCTGCAGCGGATAATTGATCTGGCCTTGCAACCCGAACCGGTAGTTGCGCTCGAGCCAGTACAGCTGATCGGCGTAATTGGCGCACTGCTGCGTGCCGCCGAACTGCTCGGTGGCGGTGATGACGTTGTAGAACGGCTTGCCCGGTCCGCAGTACATCGCCGGCTTGCCCGTCAGGTTGTCGTAGGACGGTATGTTCTGGTACGCGGTGAACAGCGCGCGATTGATATCGGCGCCTAAGAACGTGGGCAGCGGGATGGCAAGCGTATAGCCATAGTTGGCGCGGATGACGTCGTTGGCATCCATCTTGTACGCGAGGCCGAGGTGCGGTTCGAACACCGTCTGCTGCTTGATCCCGGTGACGGCAGGCGAGTTCTGCACGTCATTCGGGATCTGGAAGTTGTAGCCGTCCCAGCGCAAACCGACGAGCGCCTTGATCCGCTGGTTCGGCGTGATCGTGTCTTGCGCGTACCAGCCGTAGACCTGTTCGTTCGCGGTCGGCACTTGTTCCGTCGTCGGCAGCGGCGGAATCGCGCTGCCGAAATATTTCGCGAGATAACCGCACTGGAACGGATGCGGCGGCGACGGATACGGATTGCCGCTGCCGGCCAAGTACGTCCCTGCGCAGCCGGGCGTGCCGCCGACGATGTTGCCGGAAGCGTCGAACACGACCGGTGACGGGATGATGAAGTCGGGGATGATATCGCCCTTCGACGCCACTGGTATTTGGTTGAACGTCGGGAAGTTGTACAGGCTGTCGAAGGCGAGCAGGTAGTCGGTATTGTCCTGGATCGACGCGTACGGATGGACGAACTCATACTTGCCGCCGATCTGCAAGTAGTTCTTCGTGCTGAACGTCTTGGTGAGATCCGCCGAGCCGCCCGTGCGCACCCCGCCGTTCGAGGGGATGTAGATGCCCTGCGAGGCCAAGTACTGCTGCTGGTCCGAGAACGTCTGATAAAAGCGCAGCCCGCTCGCCGTGCTGTCGTTGATGATGTCCTGATACTCGAGCTTGTACGCGGTGAACGGCGTGTTGTTGTACTCCGGCCCCGACAGATTGTCGCCTGGCGCGCCACCGGGCACGGTCGGCAGGTAGGGACGGATCGTGTTCAGCTGGTCCTGCTGGAACGTGTAGTTGAAGATGTATTTGAACGTCGGCAAGATGTGCGCGCAGCAGAAGATCTGGCTCGCCGGGTCGATGACCGTGAGCGCGGGCCATCCCCCATAGTCGAGGTCTTGCACGACGTGCTGCGTCTGCACGAACGCTTGAATCGATTTGGTCTCGGCCTTGCCCACCTTCCAGATGAAGTTGTCGACGAAATCGCGCACTTGCTGGCGTGCTGGGTTGTAGTATGCAGTCGTCCACAACGCTCCGGTGTGCGCGTTGATGTTGCTGTTCTGCGTCGGATCGCTCGTAAATGCCAGCGCGCCGACCCGCGAAGGATCGGTGCCATAGGGGCCCCACTGATAGTGGCGGGTCTGGCCGATGAACGAAAGATAATTCGAAACCCGTCCGTTGATGCCCGCGACGCCGTATTCCAGCCCGATCTGTTCTCCTAAGCCCATCGCGCTGGCTTCGAGGTCGAGCGTGCCGTAGTTAGGGTACGATCCGCGCTTGGCAAGCATCGTGATGAGCCCGGTGCCGGTGTCGCCATGCGTGGCGTCGCCGCCGCCCGGGATGATCTCCACAGAAGAGATCCCGTTGAGCACATTGCCATTGCCCAAGTTTTCAAAGCGGTTGCCGACGGATTTGGTCGGCAGCGTGTAATCGATGCCCTCCACTTGGAATGCCGTCTGGAACGACGTACCACCGCGGATGAGCGCAGTCCCCGACTTGTCAATGGTGACCGCCGGCAAGGCTCGCAATAGCTGGCGCTGGTCGGCATTGAACGACTTGCCGAGCAGCTGATTGATGCCTTGGGCGTTGATGTTGTAACGGTCGACGGTTTGGCTTGGTTGGAAGGCGCTGCTAGTAGACCGCACGCGCACGGTCGCGAGCGACTTGACCGTGTGGGCGAGCGTCACCGGTACCTGTGACGTCTCATCGGGTGTGACGGTGATGCCCGGGATGTTGACCGTCACGTATCCCTCTGCGGTCACGGTGATCACGTACGTGTCGGGGGTGACGCCGGCAATCGTGAAGACACCTTTGGCGTTGCTCGTGGAGTGGTACGTGCCGGTCGGCGCAACCGCCGTGACCTTGGCGCCTTCGATCGGCTGGTGCGTCTGCGCGTCGGTCACCGTGCCTTGTAATTGGCCGGTGGTCGCAGCACCGGCTGGTGCGCTCAAAACGCCGGCCAGTGCCGGCACGAGGAAGACCACAACGGCGAAAAATATACACCAAAAGCCAGCCGATGGTCCCCGATCGGCAAACGACAAAGGTAAACCCCCACACTGCCGGCAGACATGCAGAAACCACACTGCTGTGAGCGCGTGACCCCCAGTGTATCGGCCGTTATTAGGCCCAACAAGGCTAACTTAGCCGCGCAGACGCGTCATAACAAAAGCTTGAGGAAAGTTAAAGCAGCCTTAATGCCACGGTGTTAGATTCGCTTCCGGAACGTGTCGGGATACGCATGCCTATCTCGTTCTCTCTTGTGAATATGGCGATGGTGGAGTTGACGCAGCCAGACGCGCTGAGCGACATCGAACGCGAGGTCCTCACACACTATGCGCGCGGTCTGACCCGCGCTGAGATCGCGCAGCAGACCGGGTTATCCGCCAACACGATCGGTCATTATCTGACGACCGCAAAAGATAAATTGCATGCGCGGTCGCTCGCCCACGCCGTGTTCATCCTCTGCCGTTCGAACTGACGGACGGAGTCGGAATTCCCGTTCTCGTCATTGTTAAATCAAATTTAATGGGCCGCGGCCGCCCTAGCCTTTCCGCGTCGCGTCCAGCGCGGCATCATGGGAACGCGGTCGCTTTGTACCGTTTCGACCATGTCTCGTGGAGAGGAGCACCTATGCCACGAAAGCTTTCGCTCGCACGCGCACGCATAGCCGTCGCGCTGTGTCTCGCGCTCTTCGCGCTGGCGCTGTCGCTTCCGGCGGCCGCAGCCCCGACGTTCACCATTCTCCACACATTTAGCGGTGTGGGCGCTGACGGTGCGCAGCCGCAAGGCGGCTTGCTGCAGGACATCGCTGGCAAAATTCACGGCGAAACCCAGCTGGGTGGCCTGAACGGCGTCGGCACCGACTGGGTCATGTCCAGCTCCGGC
>JAFANK010000066.1 GCA_019232725.1 Vulcanimicrobiota bacterium
CGATGGCACGCCGGGCAAACTCGAGCGTTGGGCTGCCCGCCAATCGTTGAAGGCGACGATTGCACGAGAGGCACCCTCTGGCACGGCGCCCATACCCGCGAATGATGAAACGCTCAATGCCGGAATCAAGATCTATGGCGACAACTGCATTGTGTGTCATGGGGCCGCCGATAGCCGGCCGTCGACCGTAGGCTTCGGGCTGTACCAAAAGGCGCCATTACTAGGGAAACACGGCGTTGAAGATGACCCGGAAGGCGAAATTTATTGGAAGGTTGACCACGGGATTCGCCTTACGGGCATGCCGGCTTTCGGACACACGCTGAGCGACACGCAAGTGTGGCAAGTTGCCGTTTTCCTCAAACATATGGATAGTTTACCACCAGCCTCGAATGCGAAGTGGAGGGCGCTCAAGAATCCGGCGATGCTCGTACCGCGCGACAAGCTTCCTAAACAAATGCGTCCGAAGAGTTCCGACTAGATCCAGTTCTCAATGTTCCCTCGTATCAGAGGCCCATTCCGCGACATCAAAAAAACACCACCCGGTGGGTGGTGCCTCCAGTGATCCGCTTTCGAATCATACCATAAGGATAAGTTGATGGCAAAAGGCTACTCAGCGACGAGCTTTTTGAGCTGGTCGAGAAAGATACGCTGCGCGGGCAATATCTTTTCGTGAGCAGTCGCAAGGTCAAACCAGCCGGCTCTGTCGACCTCGGGAAAGTCTTGGAACCGACCCGACCGTGGCGGATACTCGATCCGAAACGTGTTGCTGACGATCGCATCAGCGTCGCCATCGCCCTCGGCAGCCCAGGCATAGACGAGCTTTCCTGACTGCCTGGCCGGCAGCAGACGTGTAAATGGACCGGCAACGGTGAAGCCGGTCTCTTCTTGCAACTCCTGTACTGCGCGGTGCAGCAAGTCCTCATCCGCCTCGGCCTCACCCTTCGGGATCGACCAGCTGCCCAAATCTCTTTTCGCCCAAAACGGTCCACCTGGGTGAACCAGAAGCACTTCAAGCTGGCCCAGGCGCCTGCGGTGCACGAGTATGCCAGCGCTTATCTTCGGCAAAGATCGATTTCCCAGCGTGCAGAGTTCACAGCGTATTATAAGGCGCGGCGGCTAGGATGCGGCTATGAAAAAGCTCATTCCGGCAATGCTCGCCGTTGTCGTTATTGCATCTAGTACCGGGGCGCGAGCCGACGAGCCTCCCGCTCCATTGCCACCCCCAATGCCTTTCGGTCCCATGGACAACTTGACGCCGGCACAACAGCAAGCGACAGAACAGATCTTTGCGCAGGCCCATGCACAAGTCCAAAAGCTGCAGCATGATGCCCACGTCGCGGTGTTGGCGACGATGTCACCGCAGCACCGCGAGCTACTCGGGCGTCTTGTTGCTGCGATGGCCCTCTCGCCAGACCTCGGCGAAGCACAGGTAACGCGACAACTCGATGCCGCCCTTTCCCAAACCGAGGCGCGATCTATCCTGAACGTCGCGGCGACGCTCGACCAGCAGGTACATCAGACATTTGCGAACGCTCATCAACAAGCCGAAAACGTATTGACCCCGGACCAGCGCAAGGATATTTCTCAACACGTGGTAGACATGCGGATGGAAGACGCACAGGATCCCGGACAAGCCCTCCTCATGATCGCGCTCCAGCACCAGTCCATCATGTACGCGAACATGAGAATGGTGCAAAAATGGAGCCATCAGCATGAAACAACTCCTTGACCGGTTCACACGATCGACGCTGATCATCGTCGGTGTATGGATGGCCGCCGCGGCTGCGCTTTCCGTCGCGGCGGTCATCCTGTCGTTTTGGACCTCGCACGTGAGCGAGTCGCGGTTGCGGTCAACGGCCGAAGCGGTCATCCAACGCTCCCTCGACTTGTCACAACAGCATCGCTCCACAAGCGATATCGCAAACGAACTCGCGGACCTGGGACGCAGATCGGGAACATCGGTCACTGTCTTCAACGATGCGCGCCAGCGCATCGCTGGCGAGGATGCCGGCATCAACCCACCGCTGCCGATGTTCGAATATCATACGGTGACGAGGATCGTGAAGGATGTGTCGGGGCCGATACCACCTCCACGCGGTGCTTCCCTATTTGCGAGCAACCCGCCCATGATGGGCTTTGCCGGCGGCGGGATCATGGGTCTAGGACCGATCCAATTCGGCGATGGCGTCAACAATGTGTGGGTTCGCATCCCGATTGGCTTCGCTCTCATTCGCCTGACCGAATCGAGTGCCAGGTTCATCGAGCAGTATTACATCGGCGCGATGGTCCTTTTGTTCGGCCTCGGCATCGTGCTCGCGCGACCGTTACAACGCCGGCTTATGCGACATGACATCGAGCCGCTCGTGAGCGTGGAGTCTGCGCTGCGGCGGCTCAGCGACGGCGATTATTCTAAGATATCGCTCGTGGGTCACGAGGGGACGAGCACTATTGTGGAGACCTACAATGCTGCCGCCGATCGCCTCTCATCGGCGCTCAAAAGGCAGGCCGATACCGAAGCCAATATGCGCCAGTTCGTCGCAGAGGCAGGCCACGAGCTGCGCACGCCACTCACGGTGCTCATGGGCTTCATCGAGGTGCTCCAATCCGGCGCGATACAAGAACAGGCCTTGGCGCAGCGGATCCTCGAGTCTGCGGCGATCGAAGGGCAACGCATGCGGGCGCTCATTTTGAAGTTGCTGCTGCTCGCCCGTTTGGACGCTGCAAATCCAGAACGTAACGAGCTCGTTGACGTTGGCGCGATCGCTCAAGACGTCGTCACGACGTTTAAAGCGCTTCCCGGCGGTGACCATATCGCGTTGACCGCGGAGTCGGGGGCGTTCGTCAATGCGACAAGCGCGGAAATCCGCGAGCTCATCAGCAATCTGTTCGACAACGCGCTCAAGCATGCGCCTGGAACTGCAACTCGCGCAAGCGTGTGTCGCGTGAATGGCAGCGTCGAGCTGTCAGTCACAGATCGAGGTCCCGGCATGCCACCTGATTTGAAGCAGCGGGCCTTCGATCGGTTTACTCGCGGCGACGATCGCGGCTCGGTACCGGGCTCTGGTCTTGGGCTTGCCATCGTCAAACGCATCGTCGACCGGACCCGGGGGACGATTGAACTCGATACGGCAGTGGGGAAGGGGACATCGGTGGTCGTGCGGATTCCGGTGGCGCAAGTAGAAGAAGCCTGACTAATCGCGCAAGGTCTGTGCGACTGGTGTTTTTCGCTTGACGGCGCGCAGCGTGTAACCGGCGAAGCGCACGGTTTGGATGAGCTTTGTATCGTACGTTGCGTCGAGCTTTGTGCGCAAATATGAGATGTATGTCTCGACGACGTTGCTGTCGCCCTCAAAGTCGTGACCCCAGACGAGATCCAAGAGCTGCTCTTTTGCAAAGATCCGATGCGGCTCGCGCAGCAGGGTGACGAGGAGCGAGAACTCGCGATTGGTAAGGGTGACGGAAACGCCTGCTCGGCTCACCTCGCGGGTCCGGGGATCGACAACGAGATCAGCATACTGCAGCTTTCCGTAGGAGGCCATGGATGGCCGGCGTAAGGCGGCCGTGATACGCGCGACGAGCTCGCTGAGCGCAAAGGGTTTTGCAAGATAATCGTCTGCGCCGAGTTGCAGCCCTGTCACTCTGTCATCGACGTCCCCCTTGGCGGTCAGCATGATGATCGGCGCCTGTGTGTGGTGGCGGATCCTCGGCAATAGCGTGAACCCGTTGGCGCCGGGCAGCATGACGTCAAGCAGCACGACTTCCGGCTGCCACTCGTCGATGACTTCAGCGAGATGCTGGCCGCTCGGCAGGCAGCGAATGACAAAGCCTTGGCGCTCAAGGCCGATCTGGAGCATTTCCCGTATGCGCTTCTCGTCGTCGACCACGAGCACGCGCGCGGGAAGCGGTGTGAGTTTCACTGGCCCCTTATTGTAACGCCTGCATTCTTAGAACAGCCTGAATGACGTGAAGAATGCTGACATCTTGCGAGGCGTAGTAGGTGGCTACGAAGCCGGACAAAAGTCCTTGAGCTTCTTTTCTACGTCAAGATTTGGCTGCGGAGATTGAAAGGAGTAGACGAAGGTGTACAAATAACCCTTGCGACGAAACAAGAATACATCAATGTTTCTGCGCGCTTGGTCTGCAAACGAAGCAATCCCTAAGGCGATGAGATGTTGGCCACTCTCATTGCAGACACTAACGTTTTGGCGCTTCACGGAGACACCAGGCATCGACAACAGAGCGTCAGCGGTTTCTTTCGCGGCAACCTTGGGATCACAGGCACACTTTCGGCGGGATAGGCTTAATTCGCTCGTGAGGCCGTTCCCCTCTGATTTTGCATACCGGGCATATTCATCAGGCTGGCTCGGCGAAACCACTTGCCATCCGGATTGGGTTATGAGCACTGCCAAGATGACTGCGATCATGATGCTAACTATCGAAGCGTCGACAGTTCCTCCGCTGTTGGGCGATGAAACGAATACTTGTAACCGTAGTAAATGCCAAGTCCATAGAAAAGTGCGTCGATTGGCGTAAAACCGGCGGTCAGTAGCATCCAAGTGTTGCTTGGATTTAGGTGCACCGCGACATCTATAAGCGACATGTGGTTATGGGTAGCGATGACAGCCATACCCGTCAAAATGTTTCCGAGAGTGATGCCGCCGAGAGACAAGACTGCGCCGAGGTAGCCAAATACTGGATCGATTCCACGTCCGAGTTTACGAACCCCGAAACCAACAAGGAAGCCAACGCCGATAGCCTCCCACCCGATCTCGAAATTTGTGAGCACCGTCAGCACTGCCCACAAGACTGCGCCGATGATCGCGCCGACGAGGCCTCCGGCAATCGCAGCGCCGAAGTTTTGATTGTCGCGCAAGCGCGCTAGGAAACCTGCGATCTGCCGTTCATCGGGAGTCGTAGGGCTGACGGACGTTGCACTCGCCGTTGGGGTTGTGGTAGCCGGGATTGACGGATCCATA
>JAFANK010000080.1 GCA_019232725.1 Vulcanimicrobiota bacterium
GGACGATGCGATCGATGACGATCTCGACCGTGTGCTTGCGCTTTTTGTCGATCGCGATCTTGTCGCGCAGCTCGCGGATCGCGCCGTCCACGCGAACGCGCGCGTAGCCGTCTTTTTGCGCCTGCTCGAAGAGCTTTTGGTACTCGCCCTTGCGACCACGGACCATGGGAGCCAGTATCTGGACGCGCGTCCCCTCGGGCCGCTCGAGCATCTGGTCCACAATCTGCTCGGCGGTCTGCGGGGTGATCGGGCGGCCGCATGACGGGCAGTGCGGCTGGCCGATGCGCGCGTACAGCAAGCGCAGGTAGTCGTAGATCTCTGTGACCGTGCCGACCGTTGATCGCGGGTTGCGGCTCGTGGATTTCTGGTCGATCGAGATGGCGGGCGACATGCCCTCGATGTAGTCGACGTCGGGCTTTTCCATCTGGCCGAGGAACTGCCGCGCGTAGGAAGACAGCGACTCGACATAACGCCGCTGGCCTTCGGCGTAGATCGTGTCAAATGCGAGAGAGCTTTTCCCTGACCCTGAAAGCCCGGTGATGACGATGAGCTGGTTGCGCGGCAGTGTAAGGTCGATGTTCTTGAGGTTGTGCTCGCGCGCGCCTTTCACGATGATGTGCTCGAGCCCGTGCCGAGGCGCGATGGAGATCACCGGGGCCGCATAGGGGTCCTTGGGCGGGAAGTGGATCGCTTTGCGCATGGACGAGCATTCTTCGCGGCCGGGGCGTGCGAGAGCCTCTTAGCCCACGCCGCCTGGTGTCGAATCGCTCGGTGAGCGCTTGTCGTCAGCGAATCGTCTGCGTGTAGCTGTCCGCGTCACCCGTATCGACTTGGAAGAACTTCGTCCACGCATAATCACAGCGCGTATCCACGTCGTAGAGGGTGAACCGGTGCTCTGGATTCAGGCAGAAGCTGTGCGAGCCGGTCCAGGTGTGCTCGTCGCTTTCTGCATACAGATAATAGTACTTGTCCTTGAGATCGCCGTCGATCGGCGTCCTGCAATCGCCCGAGTCCATGTTCCACCACCCCTCGGAGACCATGGAGTCATTCCCCGCATCGTAGTAGGCGACCGCGATGCTGATATGTTCCCCCGACTCGTTGCAAACCTGGAGATCCGCTTTGGCCGGCGCGCTCGTGAAAAGCGCAACACCGATGACCAACGCTGTGACCGTGCCGAAACCGATGAGATGCCGCATGAACCGTCCTCCCGCTAAACGGACGCGCGCGTCCGTCCTTCATCGCTACATATGAGACCGCGAGAGGTGGATTTTCTAACAGCTTGGCCGGTGGCGGAGGTCACACATCGGAGCGCTCGTGTGCCTCAAGCGCCGCGAGCACAGCTGGCAGCTCGGCAATGGAGGCGATCTCTGCTTCGACCAAGCGCGCTCCGGCAGGTGCAGCTTCGTTACGCGTGTTGACCCAGATCGCGCGCATGCCCGCCGCATGCGCTCCTTTGACGTCACGTTCGAAACGGTCGCCGACCATAACGCTTTCGTGCGCCGCGACACCGAGCTCGGCCATGGCGTGATGGAAAACGGCCGGATCGGGCTTAACGAGCTGCATCTCGCCCGCGAGGATGACGGCGTCGAAAAAACGCGAGAGCTCGAGCCGGGCGATCTTCGCCTCATGCGTCTCGGCAAAACCATTCGTGATGATCGCCATCTTGTATCGGCCATGCAGCGCGTGGAGCACGGGAAGCGTTTCGGGGAACAGCTCCACGCGCTCCACTCGTACCGCATCATAGCGGTGCGCGAGACGCGTCGCGAGCGCTTCGTCATCGATCGCAAATCGCTTGAGCGTTGCATGCCACAGGCGCGGGCGAATGGCGCCGCTCGGCGGCTTGCAAGCGCCTGGCTCCAGCCGTTCCCAAAAGTTCATCGCTTCGTCCATGTAGGCGATGGCCAGCGCATCGGCCGGCACCCGATCGCCCACCAGCTCAGACGCGACGAGGGCCGCGCTGCGCTCGCTCGAGATGGTGTCGTCGAGCAGCGTGTCGTCGAGGTCGAAGAAGATCGCGCGGATGGGGCGTCCCACGGGCCGTCAGCGAGCGACGACCAGGACCGGCGGAAGTTTCTTGAAGCTGGCTACCAGCTGCGCAAGTGCAGCGTCGCCCTGTTTGGGATCGAGCGTTGTGTCAAGCGAGGGCAGTGTCGAGATCACGTCGTCGGAATTGTAGAGCACGCTACCCTGATAGGGGTGGCCGATTATCCCCGACGGGGTGTAGAACGCGAGCCGGATCTTAAAGGCCAGCGCCGCAAGATTGCGCAGCGTCTCGGCCGTGCCGCCGGTCGATGCGTTGTCGACGGCCGTGTCGAGCATCGAGGCCAGCCGCGTGAATTCGTCGACGTATGGTTGCAGCGTGCGCACGACCTTCGCCCGGCGCGCTTCGTGATCGCGGCCGTTGGCAAAGGCGTTGAGCCGCCGCTGCACGGCGAGCGCGTCGTCGCCATAACGGATGTCCGGATACACAGCGTCTGCCAGCCGCATGGTGATGACGTTGTAGAAGCTCGCTGCGGCGTCAGCGCGATGCATGCCGGGATCGAAGACACGGAGGCTTGCGATGTCATCGTATGCCGAGTGCCACGTGCCGAACACGCCGGCATACGCGATGCCGAGTGACGGGATGTTGAGGTGGTATTCGAAGCTTTCGTGATCGCTGCCGGTGCCATTGGGTGGAATGGTTCGTTTGCGGTCTTGCTTGGACCAATACGATGCTTGCGTCGTGCCGTCAGGCGCCCGCGCGACGTCGGCAACCGACTGCATGACGCCTATGAGGTCGTCGGTCGCCCCCGGGACGTACACGGGTCCCATGGCTATCTCGTCAGTGTTGATGTAGGACCAGCAGCGGTGGAGCAGTTGTTCTCTATATTGGTCGACCCAAATCCCGCTGCCGAAATCGTTCAGCTCTTCGCCGTCCCAAGAGGCGATCACGATCGTGCGATACGGTCGCCAGCCGCTTGCATGCAGCTTCCCCAGTGCATCAGCAAGCTGCAGCAGCGCGACGGATCCGCTACCGGGATCGATCGCACCATAGGTCCACGCGTCGCGGTGGCCACCCGCGACGATCGTCTGGTCAGGGGCCCCCTCGCCCTTCATCGTCGCGATGACGTTCCAGATCGGGCCGAAGAAGCGATGTGTTTTGAGCACGAGATGCACGCGCTCCTCACCGCCGACATGCATGTTCGCCTGGATCTTCGTCTTCCAGATGGCAGGCGCAGTTGGGCCGCCGAGATCGCGCGCGAGCTGCTGCGCCACAAGAGCCGTCACATTCATGACGGGAATCGTCGGCACGTGGATCGCCGACCATGGCTTGTGCGGCGCACCGGGGAGCGGAACACCGATCGCCGTCGGGTCGCCTGCAGCTTCCTCGATCGTCATCGTGTTGCGCAGCGCTGCACCAAGGGGCCGAGCCGGCCCAGCCGGATAGGTCTTGGTCGAACGGAACTGCGGGTAATAAGGATCGTAGCCTGGTTCGGGATAGATGAGCAGCGCCCGTGCACCAAGATGCGCCAACCGTTGACCCTTGCTGTCCGCGTCTTCACCGCCCATCCTGACCAAGATGATCGCTCCCTTGACGCTGATGTGCATCTTTGCGAGCGTTGCGAGATCGCTTTTGCTGCCGTGCCCGGCGTAGATGAGCGGCCCTTGCACGTCGCCGTCTGCGCTGTACCCTGAGTACGGCTTACCGATCGCCGCATGATCGTACGACCATGGGTCACCTGTGACGGCCGGTTCGTACAGGTCGATCTCACGCGGCGACGGCGACGTGACTTCCAAGCTCTGCTGCGTCGGCCAAGCGATCGGCACCACATAGGTGACAATCTTGGCGCTCCAACCCGCCGCGGTGAGGCGATCGCGCATGTAGACGGCTGTCTGATAGTCCGTCGTCTGACCCATGCGGTGCACGGCACCGGATAATCCACGTTCGTATCGCATTGCCGCGTCAGCAGATGGCGCGATACTGGCCTGGCGCTCGTAGGAGAGTTCGTCTGCGACCGCGGTGCTCGGATATCCCCGCAATGTGGCAGTGTCGGCCATCGCCACGGGTCGCTGAAGTAATGTCAGCGCACAGATAGCCACGATGAAGAACGTCGAAGTGCCAGGCCACGGCAAACGCGACCGCACTTGAATGCAACGGTGAGACATGTGCTCGTAGTTTGGGCCGCTAGGCTTGCGCACCCTCTTGCGGCTCGGCGGCCGCCTGCGGCGCTTGCGGCAACATCAAGCCTTGCGTGGCGCGCCGGGCGATGATGATCGGGACTGCGAGCACGACCACGGCGATCGCAATGAATATCGTGTGGTTGACCGGCGTGGGCAATACAGCCTCGTGCGCATATATCAAGAGCATGAGCGCGCAGAACCACCACGCGTACGGTGCCCAAGCCGATCGCACTGCTGCGCCTGGTGCAAGCCAGATGCCATACCATGGATGCAGCGCGGGCAGGGACCAGAGCAGCGCCGTGACGCAGCGCAAGATGAGCGCACTCTTCGCGCGACGCGCATACGCGATGGCGGCAACAAGTATGATCGCGAGGAAGGCGGCGCCCACGGCGAACTGGATGCAACGCAGCGCCGTATCGAGCCAAGGTTGTGCGGCGCCAGCCGCGCTCGCTTTGAACATGAGGAGCGGCAGCGATACGAGCCAGGTGAGCGACATCGAAAGGTTCGCCCCAACCTTCGCCAGCGTGGTCTGACCTGTATGGCCGAAGGTAAATGGGTGAAAGCATAAGACGGGCACCACAACTGCAAGCCCGACGATCAGCGCGGGCGCCACAAGGTTTTTGCGTGCAGCGCGGATGGCGATAAAGGGCAGCAATATCGCCGCAAAATATTTGATGGAGATGGCAGCGCCGAGGAGGAGCCCGGCGATCAGCGGCAACTCGTCGACGATGGCGTACGACCATAGGGCTGCCGCGACCATCAAGAAGTCGTTATGTCCACCGGCACCGCTTTCGTACAGCACGAGCGGATGAAAAGCGACCAGGGCGAGCCGTTGCACGCGCTCGCGCGCCGGCGCGCGCGCAAGCAGCCTCGCTAGCGCAGCCAATATGCCCAGGCACGAAGCCACGGATATGAGCCGCCATGTCCACAGCTGCTGCCACAACGTCGCATTGATTTCGAGTCTGCCCACGAGGCCGGCCAACAACGTAAAGCCAGGTCCGTAGGGATCCGGAAACGGAGGGTTGTGGAGCAGCGTGTACTCTTTGGTTAAGATCGGATCGGCGACGCGGATCGGGCTGACAAGCACGTACGGGTCGATGCCGTACACGCCGAACAATCGCGCGAACGCCGCGTAGTAGTAACTATCGATCGAGAGGGTGACCGAGAAGAACGTAAAAACGCCGGCGACCAGAGCGTAGCCAAGCATGATGGGCCACAGCGACGGCTGGTGCTGCGTTGCAACAGAACGGGCTGCCTGCCAGCCGCACACAGCGAGCGCAGCGAGCATGCACCACAAGGCGATAATCGCGTGCCAATGGGGAGCCACCTGCACGACGGGGATCGGCAGCGACAAGCCGACGTGGAAACCGCCGTAACGCTCGATTGGTGCATCAGGCACCATCGCAAACGCGATCGCGCGAACGGCGTAGGATCCGAGCACGACGATCACCGCCATGGCGGCGACCCAGAACCAAAAGCGTCGCATCAGCGCAATGCGCTCATGTCGAAGACGGCGACACCGTTACGGTTGAACATCTCACGCAAGCCATGGCGCCGATCTTGCTGGAAGGCGCCCCAGTCAACACCGGTCGGCGTGCGGCGCAGATACGCATCGTTCATATTGACGACGAGATACAACTTACCGGCGCTCGTCAACCCGCTGTAACGCATCTTCGTGGGAACCGACCAGTCGAGCGCGATGGCCTGCTGATAGAAAGGGTTCGCCCACATCGTTCCCGCGGGCATGTAATAATCGCGCACATCATCCAACGCCACGATTTGGTTGCCGTCAATGCCGAACTCTCTAAGCCATCGAGCAGCAGCAAAAGTCTCCAGCCGCATATCAAGGTATGTGAGCGCATCGGCTCGGCCGCTGATGTACGGCAGCGCCGGCACTATACTCGCCGACGCTTGCGACTGCCAAGCCGGCGACCAATTCGAAAGGATGGTCAGGCATCCCAGCGCCGCGATGATCATCCCTCCCCACGTGCGC
>JAFANK010000347.1 GCA_019232725.1 Vulcanimicrobiota bacterium
TCTATGAACGGCGGAGTTCCTATCAGTTGCGCGTGCTGGGCGTCGTTCCCCTCGGCAAGGGCGCGCTGCACCTAGCGTTCGAGCGGCTCAAAGCGGACCTCGAGCGTGAGGGACTATTCGAGGCCCAACGCAAGCGGCCGATCCCAAGCTTTATCCGGAATGTCGCGATCGTGACTAGCCGCAATGCTGCGGCGTTGCACGATTTTGTCACCACGTGCCGCCGGCGCGGTGCGCATGTCCGCATTTGCCTCGTCCACGCCCCCGTCAACGGTGCGGCCGCAGCTCCCGAGCTCGCGCGCGCAATTTCTCGCGCGGGCCGATTGGCTGTCGACGTGGTGGTCATCGCTCGTGGTGGCGGCTCGACAGAAGACCTGTGGGCCTTTAACAGCGAGCGGGTCGCACGCGCGATCGCCGCATGCGAAAAACCGGTCATCAGCGCCGTCGGTCACGAGACGGATATCACGATCGCCGATTTTGTGGCGGACAAGCGCGCGGCAACCCCGACAGCGGCTGCTGAGTTCGTCGCCAACGAGCGTGCCGCACTGCTGGCTCGCATCGCAGGAGCACAGCTGCGCGCTCGTCGTGCGCTGTTGCGCTGTGTCGCTCAACCACGCGGCGCGCTCGTACGTATGCTGCGAGATCTGCAACGGGTACGCAGCGACACGGTGGTAGTGAGAGCGCAGCGTGTTGACGACGTGGTCGTGCAGCTGCGGCGCGTCGATCCTCGCCGGCGGATGCGCTTATGGTCGGATCGAGCCGCCGCTGCGATCGGCCGCCTTGGCGTGCTCGGGTCACGGGCAGTCCAACAGTCACGCGCCATGGTGCTCGACCGCAACGCTGAACTTGAACGAGCGCTGGCAGCAATCGTGACACGGAGCAGCAGCGCTGTCGACGTGGTGACGGCACGATTGGCAGCCCTCGGTCCGAGGCGTACGCTCGAACGCGGATATGCCATCGTCTACGACGAGGCCGGCGATGTCGTGGTCGACAGCACGGCGGTCAAGGTCGGGGAGAAGGTCGCTGTCGAGTTGAAGAGCGGTGCTCTCGGAGCGTTGATACTTGAGAAGAAGGACGAGCATGGCAAAGACAGCCGGCAAGAAGACGCCGGAAGCGCAAGGAGCGCAACCTGATTTTGAAACGGCGCTCACCAGGCTCGAAGAGATCGTCGAACGTCTCGACGATGGCAATCTGCCGCTCGCGGAAGCGCTTGCATTGTTCAAAGAAGGAACCGCTCTCGCCAAGCGCTGTCGCACCCTTTTGAGCGCCGCCGAAGTGGTCGTGAAAGAAGCGCTCAGCGACGTCGACGAGCACGACATGGAGGCGGAATTCGACGGCGACGAGACCGGCTCGGCGGAAGACGACGGCGAATTCTAACAGCAAAGGCCGTCCGCAACGACAGCGGCTCGACGTCGCGGTTGCCGCCACCGGCAGTATGTCGCGAGAGCGCGCACGGGCGATCATTTTGGAAGGGGGCGTCCGCGTCGACGGCATCGTGCAGCGGTCGGTCGCATTTCACGTCTCACCTCATGCCGCGCTCGACATCAAAGATGACCGGCGTTATGTCGGACGCGGAGGGCTCAAGCTCGAGCGAGCCTTAGTGGCGTTCGCGTGGCGGGTCGACGGACTGCGCTGTCTCGACGTCGGCGCGTCCACCGGTGGGTTCACCGATTGTCTGCTTCAGCATGGTGCAAGGTCGGTGACGGCGGTCGATGTCGGGTATGGGCATCTGGCATGGAAGCTTCGGCAAGATCCGCGCGTCACGGTATTCGAGCGGACGAACTTTCGCACCGTTGAGGTGGAAGCGCTTGGAGTTCCGTTCGAGTTCGCGGTCATCGACGTCTCGTTCATCTCATTGACCAAGCTAGCGACGCGGCTGCGCGCAGCGCTCGTCAACGGCGGCAAGCTTGTGGCGCTCGTAAAACCGCAGTTCGAGGCCGGGCGTGGGGCGGTCGAGCGCGGCGGCGTCGTGCGCGATCGAGAAGTGCAGATGCACGTCCTGGTTGATGTCATCGGTGCGTTGTGCGCCGCCGGCCTGGGGTGCGTGCAGCTGACACACTCGCCGCTCAAAGGTCCGGCCGGGAACCTCGAGTTCTTGGTCGGGGCTATCGCCGATGCATCGGAGACACCGCAACTCGACGTGGCGGGGGTCGTCGAGCGTGCCCACGAAGCGCTCGACCCGTGACCATAGCTCGGATATCCAACATCGCGTTATACGTCGATGTTCGGCGTTCGGCAGCCGTGAGCGCGGCCAAAGCCGTAGCGGAGATCGCTGCGAGCAAGGGCGTCGCACTCCAAATCGTCGAGCAGCAAGCCGCTGCGCTCGGTCTCAACGGCGCGCGCATCGCGGGCGAATATCCAAAAGCTGCCGATATCCTTATCTCATTAGGCGGCGACGGCACGCTATTACAAGCGGCTCACCTCGCGGGTCCCCTGGGCATCCCCGTGCTCGGCGTGGATTTTGGGCGCGTAGGCTTTTTGACCGAAGTGCCACGGGACGGCTACCAGGCAGCGCTCGCGCAAATCCTGCGCGGGGGCATGAAGATAGAACGCCAGCTTGCGCTCGAAGTACGCGTTGCTGGTCAGGATCGAAGTTATTATGCCGTCAATGACGTGCATGTCGATCGCAAGCACCACGGGCACATCGTCAGTTTTGGCATCTACTTGAGCGGCGTGCACATAGCGACCATACCGGCCGACGGTGTGGTCGTGGCAAGTCCGACGGGTTCGACCGCCTACTTCTTGTCCGCCGGTGGCCCGATCATGTCGCCCAAGCTGGAGGCCTTCGGCATCGCACCGATCTCCCCGCACACGCTCTTCTCGCGTCCGCTCATCGTCGGCGCCGACGAGAAAGTCGCAATCGTATTGCCGCCCGACAGCCACGGAACAGAGCTCTTCGTCGACGGACGGCCGCAAGTGGAGCTCGCGCCTGGCGCGACGGTCGAGGTCGTACGTTCCGCGTATCCGATGCAGTTCGTGCGATTGGGCGGCGAGCAGTTCTTTTTCCAGACGCTCGAACGTAAGCTGCATTGGGGCGTCTCGATCAAAGAAGCGATCGACCCCGAACCTTCATAAAAAGGAG
>JAFANK010000309.1 GCA_019232725.1 Vulcanimicrobiota bacterium
CCAAGCCGAACGTCATCACGATCGAAAAAGACGGGCGCACGCTCGAGCCGGTAGAGTATCTCGTGGTCGATGTCGCCGACGAACACTCGGGAGCCGTTATCGAGGCGCTCGGACGCCGTCGCGCGCAGCTGCTCAACATGCTGACGATGGGGTCGCAGCGGCGCTTGGAGTACACGATCGCGACGCGCGCGCTCTTCGGCTTGCGCGGCGAGTTGTTGACCCTTTCGCGTGGCACCGTCATCATGAGCCACACCTACCATGACCACCGCCCGCAAGAGCCGTTGCCCGCCGAACGCAGCTTCGGTGCGCTGATCAGCGCTGAGACCGGCACGACGACCGCATACGCGCTCGACAACTTGCAACAGCGTGGGCGGTTCTTCATCGGACCGCAGACGCAAGTCTACGAGGGCATGATCGTCGGTCGCTCCAACACGGACGACGACATCACCGTCAACGTCTGCAAAGCCAAGAAGCTGACCAATATGCGGGCGGCAGGCTCAGACGATGCGCCAACGCTTGCGCCACCCGAAACGCTGACCTTGGAGCGCGCGCTCGAAGTGATCAATTCCGACGAGCTGATCGAGGTGACGCCAGCATCGATACGCTTGCGCAAAAAGGAACTGACCGAGGATGCCCGCCGCAAGGCGCGCATGGTGGCGCGCCAGCGTACCTCCGCTTAACTGCGTAACTACGGATTGACCGTTACCGGAATAGTCGCGCCAGTGCCGGTCGCCGGCGTGATCTTGAATTGGCATGAGCCCATGTTAAGCGCGGTGATCGGCCCAAAGTTCCCCGTGAGCATGCCGCCGTTGAGGTTTTGATTGGTCACCGACAATGGCGAGAGAACATCAGTGGCTGCTGGTGGCGTTGAGATGCAAGTGGTGGTGATGACGCCGGGGCCGGTTGCGTTGGCTTGGTTATAGGCTATCTGAGCGATCGACTTCGGAAACCCGAGACCTGACAGCGACAGCACCACAGGGTTAGGCGTCGCAAGCACTGCGCCTGACGCCGGGCTGGCCGTCGGCATGCTCGTACCAGTATAGCCGCCGCCACCACCGCACCCACCCATAGCGAGCCCGCAGGCGACCACCAACACGCTGAGCCTCAAAAACGACATCGTCCGCATCCCTTGCCCCAAACCCCGTGCGAGACTTTTACCCAGAACACGGCTTTGCAACGCGTCGCGTGCGCTCCATCCGGCGAGGTCCGTCGCATTTGACGCGTTTAGGGGCAGGAAAGAAACCGCCGATTCGTCGCAACTAGGGGAGCCATGCCGGTTCATCCCATCCATCATCTGTCTATTGGCACGGATGCATTCAATGTCGCCAAGAAATTCTACGGCGCATTGCTGCCCGCGCTTGGCTTTGATGCCGTCTTTGAAAAAGACGATTCCTTCGGCTACCAGCGCGAAGGCTTCGAGATCATCGTCATCAAGGGGAAGAGCCTCGAGGAAGACCTGTACGATGGCGAGCGCCGGGTCGGATTCGACCACCTCGCGCTGAACGCGGATTCGCGCGAGAAAGTCGACGAGTGTGCGAAGATCCTTGACGAGCTCGGCGCGGAGATCGACGACCCGCCCGCGGCCGTCGCCGAAATGGGCGATGACTACTACGCGATGTGGGTGCGCGACCCGAGCGGTCTACGCATCGAAGTCGTCTACCAGGGGACTTGAAGCACCGCTAGAGGTCTTCTGAGGGCTGCCCGACCGCGAGCGCGGTCTTGAGCACCTTCAGGCCCAGCAACGCGCACTTCAGACGCGCCGCGGAGATCGGTATCCCCAAGTTTTCGAGCACTTGCTCTTTGCCGATCTGTGAGATCTCGGCCAGCGTCTTGCCTTTGACCGTTTCGGTCAAGAGCGACGCGGATGCTTGCGAAATGGCGCAGCCGCGCCCTTGGAACTTGATGTCCGACACGATGCCGTCTTTCAGCTGGATGTCCATGCGGATCTTGTCGCCGCACAGCGGGTTATTGTCCTCGAACGAAGCGTCCGGATGGGCAAGCGTGCCTGCGTTGCGTGGATTGCGATAGTGGTCGAGGATGAAGTCGCGATAGAGCTCATCCATGCCGGCGATGTCGTTCATGAGGAATATTACGCGATCTTGAAGATCCGCTT
>JAFANK010000206.1 GCA_019232725.1 Vulcanimicrobiota bacterium
GCGCTCGACCATACGATGCGAGTGGATAAGCGGTAAGACGCGCTCGCGGAAAAGTTTGAAATAGTGCTCGAATTTGCCGGATGCGCCGATCCCGGCAGCAACCAGATCTAACCGCTCGTCCCAAAACGCGCGTACGTCCGGCGCAAGATCACAGCGGCAGCGTTCGTAGAGCGCGACGCGCTGGTCGCTCGGCGCCGAGCCCATGAGCTCCAACAGCTCAGGGTGGGAGAGTAGGCGATACGCGGCAACCCGAAGCTCCAGGCACGCAAGCTGCGCCGCACTCAAGTCCAAAGCGATCACACGGCTTGGGTGCTTTGTGAGCATGGCGAGTGAGTTGTCACCCGCCGAAGCAATCGACATGCACGTGTCGCCGGGCTGGATGTCGAGGCCCTCGAGCAAGATGTCGGCATCTTCCCAACATTGCCCGTAGCGGATGACAGAGAAATCAACTTTTTCCGCCGCCTCGCTATGCATTGGTCCGTGGTCTCTCGCCTGCTTGCGCGATCCTCGTGACAACTCCCGAACTGCCATCGATCTCGACCCAATCACCGTCGTGCAGCCACGTCGTGACGCCGCTGAGCGAGACGATGGCCGGGATGCGCATCTCGCGTGCCACGATCGCAGAGTGTGAGAGAAGGCTCCCGCGTTCCACTAACAGGCCGGCAGCAGCGGGGAAGAGCATGACCCAGCCAGGATCCGTGCATTCTGCGACGAGTATTTCTCCCGCTTGCAGTGTCGAACGCCGGGGATCTGTGACCACGCGGACTTGTCCGCGAACGACCCCTGGGCAGCAGCCGAGTCCCGTCCGTCGCTCACTGTCTTGCGCCGCATGCAACGTTCCATCTGTGGAGACGTGCGGAACGTTCGCAGTACCGATCATGCCGTGCGTCTCAAAGCGATCGGGAGGGGCCGGTGCAGCGCGGTAGGCATCAAATTCCCGTTTGCGCGTGGCGGCGAGTGCTGCAAGATCGCGTGTCGTTGCCGTCCCTTCAACAAAACCGAGCGCCTCTTCGACTTCTAGATAGAAGATGTCGTCTGCTCGAGCAAGCACGCTGGCATGCTGAAACACGTGCCCGAGCGCGGTAAAAATAGCCCGCACGCGACCAAACAACCGTGTCCGCTCGAAGCGCAGGTTTTCGCGCGCAACGATGTGCCTGCGTGCATTGCGGAGCACCCACGCAAAGACTGCTCGTCGCAGCGGTTGTGCGCCCAGCGCCTGCGCCACGCGCTCTTCCGCGGCCTGGCGCAGCGTCGTGTTGGCATCTTTAGCGGCGTCGGTGGCCTCTGGTGTACTGATAAAGTGCTGGGCAAGCGTTCCGACGGATCGCACAAGCATGAGCGGATCATCGCGAAGCGTCGGGCTCTCAAGTTTGAGCTCGTCGGCCGCCCGATCACCAAACTTGTCGAGATACGAAGTGTAGAGCGATTGCAGTTGGGGCGATGACCGCAGCGCCGAATCGATGGTATCCATGGGAGCGGCGCAGAGCGTCGCGACAAGCGCTGGATCACGCGATGCCACTCGTGCCATCTCAGTGACGAGTGCTGCGGGCTGTGCGCTGATCATCCCACCCTCACCGCTGACGAGGCCGTTTTGCAACGTTCCTTCCTTATCTCCGCACCAGCGCTCGCATAAGCGACGCAGTAGGCCGAAGAAAATCATGGCGAACAGATCGTTGATGAGCGGCGCGTCCCAACGGTCGATCAAACGCGACTCAAGACGGCGATACGACGCGACAAGTTCTTCTGGCGCGTTTGTCTCGTCAGGCCGGACGTCCGCGAGTGTTTCGCGCAGCCAAGCGAAGAAAGCATCACAGCGCCGCGGCAGGGTGACGTAGTGCGCGGCAAAAGCGGCGGCAACGACGAGCACGTGCCACCCGTCACGCAGCCGGTCCCAGCCCGACGCCGGTGGCTGCGCGGGCATCGCCCCATCGGGCAATGGCTCCTTGACGCCCATCATCTGCTCCATGAAGCGCTTGTTCAGCTTGTAGCCAGGCAGCAGGGCGAGCACGCGATACCAGTTGAGGAGATTGTAGTAGACGCGTCCCTGAATGAGGCCCAGCATGTTGCGGAACGTGTCGTCGTGCGCCGCAATGGTTGTGTCAGCGATGCGCATGAGGCGGCAGAACTGCCGGTATGCTCCCTCATAGGCATGGCGCGCGAATGAGAACGTCAACGGGGTCGTGACGCCGCCATAGCTCTCCGCGATATTGCTGTTGTCCCAAATGTTTAGCGCACCGGCCGCGGTTGCTATCGTTGAGGACGCTTCGGACGCCGACGGCGTCAGCGTCGTGATCTGGCGTGACTGCAACAGATACAGCTCGCCGCCGCTCATCGCCCACTCGATATCTTGTGGCACACCAAACCACGCCTGCGACGTGCGCGCTAGTTCGGCGACGCGCAGGATGCCGTCGTCGTCGAGCGCAGGCTGCAGTGCGAGTGTTCGATCGACCGCTTGCGTCGTGACGCCTTCACCAATGCCAGGCAGCGCGCGATGTGTCACCCGTTTATCGGCTACAGCGCGCTGCACGATGTGGCCCCCACGGTCAACACGATACGTATCAGCGTCGCAATCGCCCGACACGAGGCCGCTCCCCAGGCCATAGACCGCGCACACAACGGCATCGTCTGCCTTGCTGCTCACGGGATCGACGCTGAAGGCGACCCCGGAGACAT
>JAFANK010000077.1 GCA_019232725.1 Vulcanimicrobiota bacterium
GACCGCGATGCTCGAACGCTGATGCGCGCACCCGGCGGCGAGGATCGCAAGGCAGGCTGCCGCGAGGGCGGCTCGTACGGTCAGTGCGCTGCTCGCGCGTCGCGATGTGAAGCGTTGGTTCATGTTCCCCCCGGTGTCGGTGAGGCCGGCACAGCAGCCGGCCCTTGCTGATTGATCGCTTTGCGGACTTGGTCGGTGAGGTCGACTGCGGTGCCACCACCGCGGATCGTCTCGAAGACGACGGCGATGCCGTCTTGTTGTGCGACCTGTTGGACCTGCGCTTGCACCTGTGCCGTGATGCGCTGATACAGATCGCGACGATCGGCGGCCAGTTTTTCGGCCTGCGCAGCGATCGTCTCGTTGTCCTGGAACTGCATGTGCGCGATCGCGCTATACTTGTCGATAAGCGCGGCGCGCACGCGCCGATACGAGGCCGTCGCCTTGTCGGCTTCCGTGCCATATTGCGTCGCCACTTGATCGTGGATCGCTTGCGCCTGCGCTCTATATTTGTCGTTGCCGGCGAGCTTGGCGTTGACGTCGTTGAGCTGCTGCTGGAACTTCCCGCTGAGCGCATGCATCTGCGGCGCCATCGCCGTCTGCATCTCTTTCTGACGCGCGGCGAGTTTCGCTTGCGTGGCGGCCTGTGTGCGCGCTCGCTCGGCGTTATATTGCGCCGCCGCTTGCGCGTTGAGCGTGCGTTCCAGCGCGGCGATTTCGGCGTTGTCGCGCGCCTTCATCGCGCTGATCTTGCTTTGTTCGGCCGCG
The DNA here is from genome assembly GCA_019232725.1 of Vulcanimicrobiota bacterium. GTDB lineage: Bacteria > Vulcanimicrobiota > Vulcanimicrobiia > Eremiobacterales > Eremiobacteraceae > JAFANK01. Next base: position 766 of record JAFANK010000077.1, read on the forward strand.
TCGATCGCCGAGAGCTGGCTTTGGTACTGCTTGCGCTGCTGATCGGAAAGGGCGAGGTCTTGCAATTTCGCCTGCAGGTTCAAGCGCTGTTCCTGATCTGCTTTGACCAAACTGACCTGATAGGCGGTCTCCTGCGAGGAGAGCTGTGACTCTTTTTGCGACAATTGACCGCGCATCTGGGCGCCCAACACCTGCTGGACGTGCTTGAGGTGCTCGCTGTCTTGGCGGAACAGCTCTGTGCGGTAGGCGGTGAACGTCACCAGCGCTTGCTTCTGCAGTTCTTGCGCTTGCTGCCCGAACTGCTGCTGCAGGCCGCCGAGGACACCGCCCTGTGCGCTTGACCCAGAACCGAGCACCGTCGTCTGCAGCTGCCCGATGGCTTGCGCTTCCCGGCGCTGGTATGACACGCGCAGGTCAGCCAGATCTTGCTGGAACTTCTGTGCTTGGGCGTTGAGCTCGGCTTGCATCGCGTCGTAGGCGGCAGTCTGTTGCGGGCTCAATCCGGTCGGCACGAGCGATGACTCCTGTTGCAACACCCCGATCTGGTCTTGCATGGCATCCAGTTGACCGTGCAATGGATGTTGCGCGATGAGCGCATCCATATCGACATAGCCCACCCCATGCGCGCTTGCGCCTCCCCCGGGCGCACCCGCGTGTTGCGCGCAAGCCGTGACGGCGACGCCAGCGACAAACGCAGCAACGGCGAGCAACCCGCGCAGGCACTGTCGCGGGCGCAAAACGCCGATGCCGGTCACCGCGTTCCTCTGGGCTTGCACGCGTGCTCCTATTGCAGTTCCTTGAGCACGTCCGGCGTCACGTCGGTGCCGCCATAGACGCGGCTTTGCGAATCGATGACGAGCAACAAGCCCTTCTTCTTCGCCACCGAGGCGATGACGCTGTTGGTGCTGTCGGAGACAGGGTCGATGACTTTTTTCTTCTCGTCAGCGAGCTGGCTGTTGAAACTCGTGATGACCTGCTGGCGCTGGTCTGCGCTCTTGCCCCGCAACTGTGCGCTGAGCTGTGCTTGCAGGCTTTGTCTGAACTGCATGAAGTCATCGTTGGCTTTTTTCACTTTGGGCGTCTGATCGAGCTGGCGCTGATCGACATAGCCAACCGACGAGGGCGGCGGTGTGTTGACCGGCGGCAGCACAGGCCCAGGCTGATTGAGCATATCGACGACGTCTTTCGTGAGATCCATGCCGCCGTAGATGATGATGCTCTTGTCGACCACCACGCTTAGGCCTTTGTTCGCGGCGACTGACGCGATGGCGTTATTCGCCCGGTCGAGCAACGGGCCGAAGATCTCACGTTGCTTGGCAGCAGCGCGCGCGTTGAAGTCCGCGTAAATGCGCTGCTGGTCGGCCGGGCTCTTGCCTTTTATCTGCGCTTGGAATTGGGCGGCAAGACTGCGCTGGAAATCCGCATATTGCTGTTGAGCGGTGACGAAGGGCCCGAGCTGGCCGATCGATGCCTGGTCGACGAAACCGATGTCGGCGATATCGGTCGCCAGCACCGCAGGTGTGAAGGCCAAGATCAGCCCCACGACGAGAGCCGACCCAACAATCGCGCGCGGGCGCGACCAGGGCCTTCGCCCGAAAGATGCTCGAGGTTGCGAACGGAGCATGTACTTCTTGCCTTTCCTTTAGAACGACTGGCCGAGGCCGAATGACGTATGCGAGCCCTGGTTCCCGATCGCGAAATCGATCCGGATCACCTGAGGCAAAAGCGGCGTCTGCACGCGGATGCCGATGCCCACGTCGTTTTGGAATGCGAACGGTGCGTTGACGTAATTCACCTGCGGCGGCACCGGCGTGAAGAACGGCGCGTGCGGTCCCGACGGAGGTGGCGGCGTGGGTGGCGCCGTGGCGCCGACGACCGGTGTGATGTACGGCGCATCGCCCGAGTCGCCGAAGAGCACGACACCAAATTTCTTGTCGGCGGTCACCGGGACCCGCAGCTCGACTTGGCCGAGCAGCTCGCGATTGCCGTAATAGATGAACTTCGTGCCACGCAGCTGCTGGTCGGAGAGGCTGAACAGGTCGTTGTAGGGCAGCGCGGTCGGGCCGCCGCTCGTCCATCCGACATTGAGGTGGAAGGCGAGGGTCGAGTGACGGCGGATCGGCAGAAAGCGCGTCCAGTCGGCATCGGCCTTGCCGAACTGGTAATCGGAGCCGAACGCGTGCAGTGCAATCTCGTCCGAGAAACCAGACGTGCCGCCGTGCCGCGGGTTTGTGATGTCATCACGGTTGTCTTTGAAAATAGCCGGTGTCAGGCTACGCAACGCGGTCGAGCTGTTCGTGGCGGCACCATTCGTGCCGCCAAGATTGGCCGAGCCCGTGCTCAAGAACGCTTGCGGAAAACCGGATGCGGTGACTTGCTGGTAGAGCTGGGTCGCCGATAACCCGAGCGACACACGCGTATAGTCCGCGACTGGGTGTCCGAAGTTGATCGCGACACCGGAGTTGCGCGAGGTGAAATTCACGAACTGGTTCGCGCATGGCTGGCCATTTGCGGAGCAAGGACCGCTCGTCACGAGGCCGCTCGTGGCCGTGGATAAGGTCGGGGTGTTGACGGTCGGCGTTATCGGTGTTGTCGAATAGAACGGGTTATTGCCCGGAATCTTGTACACCGGTCGCGGCTGATCGCTTTGCAAGTCATTGAAGATGCTGAATGAGACGGAGTCGGCCTTGAACTTATAGATGTACGGCACGCCGACTGAGAAGTTGACGTTGCTGAAGTGTTGGCCTTTTTGCAGATTGATCGATGCGCTATTGCCCGTGCCGGCGACATTGTTCTGCGCGAAAGAAAGACCCAGGCCAAAGCCCTGGCCGAACTGGCCGCCGCCGCCGTAGCTGATATTGACGCCGGCGGTGCCGGTGCGCTGTTCCACGACCGTCCACACGAGCGTCAGGTAGCCGCACTTCGAGCCGAACGGTTTCGTGGCGAGATCGACCGACTTGAAGAACTGCGTGTTGTTGATGGCTTCGTAATCACGCCGGAGTGCGCCGTCGGAGACAAGCGATCCGGGGTGCATGTGCAACAATCGGCGGATGACATAGTCCTTCGTGATGCTGTTGCCGGCGATCTCGATCGCTCCGACGCGGGCTTCGCAAATGGTCACGTTCACGACGCCGGGATTGTCGACATCGGGAGCGCCGTCGAGGACCGCCGAGAGGCCGGCGTCTTTGTACAAGCTTTGGATCGCCGACAGATCGCTATTGAACACCTCGCCGGAGAACACCGAACCGGGCTTGGTCTTCATCACGCCGAGGATGACGGGCGTGGGGAAAACCGTGTTGCCGGTGACCTTGATCGCGGTGACGGTCACGCCTTCTTTGATCGCGATGTTGATCGCGCCGTTCGGGTCGATCTTGATGTCCTGCACGTGACGCGTACCGATGTAGCCGAGCTTGTCGTAATAGGAATTTATTTTTTGGATGTCATCGCGCAGCGTGTTGGTGTTGAGCACGCTGCCGATGGTCGTGTCCAAGAGCGCGAGCAAGACGTCTGTCGAGACCTGCTTGTTCCCGTTGAAGTTGATCCGGCTGACCACGGGATTTTCAACGACGATGTAGGACACCGCGACGCCCCCTGGCGTGGGATGGACATCGATCTTCACGTCGGTGAAATACCCGAGTCCTAAGATGGCTTGCTGGTCGGCGGCCAGCGCCTTGTTGTCGAGCGGCGTGCCTGGCTGCGTGCGGATCACCGCAGCGATGCGGTCGGTCGGGACATGGGTGTTGCCGCGGACGTTGACTGCGGTGATGATAGGCTGCGGCGCGGCCGGGGCGCCGAGGCCCGATGCCAGGATGAGCAAGCCGAGGGCGATCGCCGCGCATGCGAATCGCAAAAGATTAGGCAACGCCGGATACGCTCCTCATGAGATTGGCGCCCTCGTGATATGGACGCCCTGCGGGGGGCGCATCACCCTCGCCGGCGGCCGGCCGCGACCGCACTGGGCTGGGCGCGTAAAGCACTGGTAGCACAGTGTCATGCCCTCTCGCCCGAGCGAGCAGTACCACTGCGTCTTCAAGGCCTTGGGGAACGGGACAAATTGTTCCGATGGGGTCCAGGCGATTCCTGCCCGTGCAGCCGCGCTGCTGCTGACTCTGGCAACTGCACGTGGTCCACGTGTGCCCGCTTGCTCTGCATGTGCATCAAAATGTCATCGTTTCTTAATGGAATTGATATTGGAGGTTGAGCGACGTCGTCGTGGTGCTGGCGACAGAAAGGTTGGGATAATCCTCAACGAGATCGAGCGCCAAATAATCGCGCAGCCGATACGACACGCCATACGACTGCGTGACCGGCACCTCAAGCGTCGTTTGGTACACCGCGGAGATCGTCGGCGTGACGCGTGTCCGGAATTCCACCGCTAACTTTCCTTGCGAGTTGAAGATGAACGAGATGGATTCGATGTTCAGCTGTTGCGCGAGCGCAGATTCAAATGGGTAGAGCAAGCTGCGCGTGAGCTGAGCGTTGAAATAGCTCTGCGCCGTTTGCGCTAGCGTCGTCTGTGCTTGTGAGGGCGTCGTAAGCGTCGTGAGTTGTGGCGCATGCAGCAGTGCAGCCACGATCTCGTCGCGCGACATCGACGGCACGGACGAGAGATCCGTGTTGAGGTTATCGACACGGCCGGTGATGTGCAACGTGATCTCAGCGCCGCTCGTATTGGTCACTGCGACGACGTCCATCGTCGGCAACAATCCGGCTTCATGATCGAACGTGACCGTGCCCGAAACCAGGCGAAAATTCGTGTCGAAATAGCCCACTTGCCCGCGCACGGCGGAGAACTGGCCGTCCAACGTTGGGGCCTGGAGACTGCCCGCGATGACGACGCCGCCCGCTGTGGTGAGATCGATGGCACTGCCGCCGCGCACGCGCACGTTATTGCCGGCGGTCACTGCCACGTTGACATTGACGTTGGGCAACGCAAAGCCGGTAGGCGCGGGCGTCGGCTGCTGGCCGATGCTCGTGAGCATGTGTTGCTGACCTGCCCACGCGGCACCGCCGTAGACAATCGTGTGCCCGGGCAAGAGCGGCGGCACACCGGGGGCCTGCTCGGGCGCTTTGGCTGCGACAACACCTGCGCTTCCGGTCGCCAGGTCATAGATCGCCGAGAAGGGGATGACCGCGTTCGCCACGGCGACGGAGCCTTCCACATATGGCGTCTGGCCGGAGCGCGCCATCGACAGGTCGCCATCTATGGTGCCGCGCAGCCAGCCCGGCACATCGACTTGTGCACCACGCAACAACAGATGCGACGAGAATTGCAAGCCGGCGTTATTGCGCAGACCTTCGGCTGGCACGACGTGCGCGCTCCCGGTCATGGCGAAACTTCCGCTGCCTGCCTTACCTGCCATATCGCGTAAGGTGATCGTGTCCTGATCGAAGCTAGCGTCTGCGCTGATGTCCGTCAGTGGCACTTGTTGTTGCGGTGCGTGCACGCTCGCGGCCCCAATGTGCGCCGTCCCCTTGCCCCGTGGATCGCCCGCGGTGCCAGATATCGATGCGCCTGCGTCGAGATGGCCAGCCAGCGTTGCATAGCCTGCGACGAGCGGATCGAAGACCGAAAGGTCGACCTTGCGGGCTTCGATGGTGACGGCGATCGGCCGGTCCTTCGGGCCCAACGCAAGCGGCTTGAGCTGCAAAGGCAAGCCGCCTGCGAAACGGACCGAGCCTCGATCACCTGCGAAGACGAGCTCAGTATCGCCGATCGCCACTTGTCCGGGCGCGTACGTCGCATTGATCGCAGCGCGGTCGAATGCGATACCATACAGCGTCGCGCGTCCTGCATCCACGCTCATCGCCGCTTCCGGCCGTTTCGCAGTGCCCGATACCGCGACGGTGGCTGTGGCTTGGCCACCGAGCGCGCCGGGGACCCGCATCGCGGTGGCAACGGACGCCAGATCGTCCGCCACAAGTGTCGCCTTGCCGCCGATTCGCTGGCCGGCGAATGCGTACCATCCGTCGGCGCTCGCGGTGAGATAGGGTAGCGCGAGGTAGCCGTGCGACAGCTTCACGGTTTGACCGTCGGTAGCAAGCTCGCCGCTCAGCTGCTTAATGTCCATGCGTCGCATCCGCCCATCGCGCAGCGCAAAACGTGCGTTGCCGATGGGGTTGTGCAAGGTCCCCTGCATCTGGCCGTCTGCGTCGAGACGGCCAGACAACCCAAGGTCGCTCTGGTGGAAGAGCGGGAGCACCGCAGCAACATCCAGGTCACGAAGCGTGCCGCGCATGTGGTAGCGCGCCGTCTGCAATTCCGACAGGTGCACCCGCCCCGTGTGCAGGCGCGCGCTCAACGACAGATTCGCAGCGCCGCCCGGACCAGTCTGACTCACGGCGGCGTGCAGCGCACCACGCCGGCTCGTGAAGTCGGCGGCGATGTGACCGAGGGGGTAGCCCGCGAGGGCGGCATCGTCGAGCATAAAGTGGCCGCCCCAGGCAGCCGCCTCGCCATTTTGGCTCATCCCGAGATCGAAGTCGCCTTTACCGAAGAAGACATCCTTGCCACCGAAGAAATCGTTGAAATCCGCCATGTCGACATGCGGGCTTGTGGCGCGCACCGCGAACGCCGCGCGCGACACGTCCCCGTCCACGGCAAACCGTGACGTTCCCAGTTGCAACGAGGCACGCGAGAGGGCGAGCGACTGCGGCGTCGCACGCATCTGTCCGCGCAGATCGTCAAACGTGACCCCGCGTATCGTCCCGATCACCGAGGTGAGACCACCCGTCACGACGGGTGACACCGTCGTGCCACCGATATGGAGCTGGGTGTCGAAGCTGCCGGTCAAGGGCGCTTGTGGGCCGCTGAACCGATTGATCGCGGCGAGGTCGCCGTGGTTCACCGTGACGTCGATCGCGAGCGCGTGCGCGGCGTTAGGTTGCTGCAAGTGCGCGACGTCGCCATGGACCAGTGCAAGGTTGCCGGGCAGCAGTACGCGACTCGGATCCACGTGCAACATTCCGGCCGCGTAGCGCGCGTCCACGTCTGCTGCGATCGGGGTCCCCGCATAGGATGTGTTGATCGTCGCGGCCGCCGAGAATCGCGGCTGGGCGAACGTTCCATCGATGGTGGCAAACGCGATCGCACTGCCGTGACGCAAAGAAGCGTTGTCCGGGGCGATGTCAGCAAAAACAAGACGCGGGGTAAACGCCGTGATGTACGTGGTGCCGCTGCGCCCAAAGGCGGGCATGCGGCCTGCTGCCCACACCTGCGTGCCGGCAAGGCCAAACTCGCCGGCGACTGCCGCGCCGCTGCGATGACCTTCGACCGTGAACGATGCGCCGCGAATCGCGATCCCATCCATCGTCGCGTCGCTGCTGCGCGCGCGCATCGCGAGCATGGTCCTGTCTGCCTCGCGCGACAGCCAAAATTGGCCGTGTGCTCTCCCGGCAAGATGCACGGGTGTCGCGCTGCTCAGCAACGTTGCGAGACCGACATCGCCCGTGCCCATGAGCGCCGCCTGCATGATCGTCAGCCGCGGGCTCACGCGCAAGTCTCCAGTAGCATCGGCCGACAGACCTTGTCTTCGGAGCGTCGCCCGCATGACGCGCACACTGCCGTCGGAACCAACTGCGCGCAGCGTGGCGTCGCCCAGATCGAGGCCGCTGACGTGCAGCCGCGCCGCCCCCGCATCGATCGCAAGGGACGGCCGGTCGTGGGTTCCATCGACGACCGCCACGCCATCCACCACTGTATCTAATGAGGGCAGAGAAACGCTCGCGCCGAGGTAATCGGGGAAATCGATACGCCCGCCCCGCAGATGCAACGGGGCGTGGCGTGCGATGACGAGTCCCGAGATGTTGGGTGGTCGGCCGTTTGCATGCGCGACTCGCACCGCTAATTGCGCGTCACCGCCGCTCGTGCGGAGGATCGCTGGACCGTAAAACGCGACCTGCGGATCGATGCTCACAAAAGACTGCACGCTCGTGCCGCCGCCGGTAAGACGCACGTAGCCGCTGGCAGCGAGCGCATCGATGGCGCCTTCTGCGGTTCCTTGCAGTCCCAGCGTTCCCCGGGGGACGAGATTCGCGGCGAACGGAATCGTCGCTGACGGCGCCGCCCCGGTTGCGATGAGCATGGTCGTCGGTACATGTTGGTGCAGATCAAAGTCGCCGCCGACCCACAGGCGTGCGCCTGCGCGGTCAAGCTCGAGCGCGCGTACGGTCAGGTGGTTGCCACTGTAGAACAGAGAACCATCGACGAGTGGAAGTATGGCGTTTGCGTACCACGCGTCACGCATCTCGTAGCGACCAGTCACGTGGATGTCGCTGAGCAAGCCGTCGACACGGATCGTCAACGCAAAAGGCCCGCGCACCGGTTGGTTGCGGGAGAACCCAAACAGAGCACGCTCGCGCTCGAGACGTCCACGCTGCTGCGCCGCAAAGGCGAGCCGAACAGGGCCGGCCACTTGGACGAGACCCTTGGCGCGCAGCGGCACGTGCGCGGCCGTGCCACGAAGATCGGTAATCGACACAAGCCCGTCTTGGTAGTGCACGTGGCAATAGACGTCACGCAAGGGCACGACGAGGGGAAACACATGAACGCGGGCGATGCGCACCGTTCCATCGCCGCTGAGGTGCCATCCGTGCGGCTGCCCGGCTCGATAACCGACCGTGTACGCCAGCATATGGACGTCGGCGAAGCCCGCTTGTGCCGTGAACGCCGCGCTCGGCACAAAAGCATCGATGATCGGTGCGATGGGCACGCCAAGCGCATCAAGGGTAGCATGTCCAAGCCCAACGCGGTCATCGATGTGCAGGCCCCC
>JAFANK010000227.1 GCA_019232725.1 Vulcanimicrobiota bacterium
ACGACGTTCTGCCAAATGGCGCCGGCGAAACAAGACGCCGTCGATGAAGAGATCAATGCGACGGTGCACCGTTTTGAACCAAAATCCCACGGCCACGGCCGCCCCGATTTCGGCGACGCTGCCCAGCTGGGCTGCAGACATCTTCTCGGTGAAGAACCAATCGATGAACGCAAAAGCCGCTACCACAAGCGAGGTGAGCGTCGCGTACACGATCGCGCGGCTGACCGCGAACCGCACGTCGATGACCCGATGGCGAAGCACCGCATACGCGATCGATATCGGTGTGACGATCCAGAAGAAATACAGCACGTCGGGCGTGAGATTGGGCAGCCATGCCGCGGGCCACACATGGACGTGCGGATCGGACAGAATGGTGATGACGCCATCCGTGATATACCCGACGGCGAACCCTGCCACCACCCACTTGATACGCTGTTTCGCCTCGCCTCGTTCGTGTATGTAGGTGGCGACCAGGATCAAAACACCGACGGTCTCGATGACGACACCGACGTACGCGCCATAATAATAGGCGAACGAACTATATGGTTGTCCTGTGTAGAGGAAGTTCCAGAAGGGGTAGAAACCAGCCAACAACGGGATGGCAAGCCACGGCGCGGCTCGGTCGAAAAATGCGCGCCACCCCGGCGCCTCGTCGTACGGGAAACGTGCTGCGAAGATCCATAGGCCGAGCACGCCGACGGTGCCGATGAGGTTGAGCACCAGCTCGATGGGCAGAAACACCTTTATCCCGAAGATATGGTAGTACAAAGCCCCAGCCGTGCCGTTGGCTGACAGCGCGAACAGAAAGAGACCCCACGTCATGCGCGACGGCCGCAGCAGCAGCAGACCTGCGCCGACAAGCACGAATGCAAGGGACGTGAGGCGCTTGATGATTGTTTGGATAATGGTGGAGGCCTTGTCAGCGGCATCTGAACTGAGCGTCACCGCTCTTGCTTGATCGCCGTGGTGAACCACAAGGTGCAAAGGTGTGCCTGGAATCGTGATGCTCGATTCATAGGCAGTGACCCGATCCAGCATGGAGACCGTCTCGATGCGGTCGCCCGGTCCAATCCCCGCTCGGGCGGCGGGGAGTCCCGGGACGACGGCCGTTACGAGCCCGGTATGGTCAAATGCCATACCATAGGTGCCTTCGCTTAGGCCCGCAATCGCCGCGATGATATTGGGCTGCGTCATCCCCAGCACAAAACCGGCGAGGAGCACGACAATAAGCGTGCGCCAAAACTTCTTCGCCGCGGTGTTATGCGCGTCGACGTTCATGCGCGCAAAGCGTTCTGCTCTTGCTTGCCTTCTTCCGCCCGCCACGATGGGAATGGCCCCGTGCGGCCGGATTACGTACCACCGCCGTAACCTTGGCGACGCCCTTAGCCGCCAAGCTTTGGAGCCGTGGATGGGGCCACTCGCGTCTCGAGCTGCCGCTTGCTCGGTTCGGCGAACATGCAGCGGGGCATAACAAATACGGCGCGCCATGCGTTGGATAGGGTAGCGGCGTTGCCGCTCAATTTGTGTACGAAGGATGGACAGATGAAATACATCACGACTACGGTACTCTTAATGCTGTTCTCGCTCGGGGTGCTGCTGCCGAGCGCGGCCATGACCAATTCGACGTTTTACGGAATCACAAAACACGTCTCGACGAGCAACATCAAAGTCGAGGATCCAAAGACGAACCAGACGCTGAGTTTTGAGATCGTGCCGAAATTCGACCAAATCTTCTCGGCAGACGGCAAGACCACGTACCAAATGAAGGACATCAAAGCTGGACGATACGTCGGGATCATCTACGATCAGAAGGCTTTGGGAGTTCGGCACGCCGACAAGATCTATTTATTGACCAGCGCGAACCAAAAAATAGAATCGCAATAGCTCGGCAGTCCCCAAATCGCACCAAGACAAAACGCCGTCTCGTCATGAGTCGGCGTTTTTGCACGTTCTCCCGAAGTGGACTTGAACCAGCGACATTCTGATTACCGCTGCCGTCCCACACGCGGCGTGGAAGCCTGCATGGGAGTTTGCATGCGAGCTCAAGAACAGGCCGTACGCTAGCGCCAACAGGTAGGTAAGAGCGATGCCAGAGTGTTCTCAATGCCACCAGCCGGTCGACGAGGGCGCCGTGTTTTGCCCGTCGTGCAGCGCCCCGATCAACCGGCAACCAGCACAAAGCGTCCAGGCGAGCGGCCATACTGCGACCGTGTCCGTTGGCGCACGAGCGGAACCCAGTCGCGAAGAGGCTCTTAACTGGGCCATGGCTTGTCACTTGTCCGCTCTCTTCGGCATGGTCTTCCCGTTTGGGAACCTCATCGGCCCGCTTGTCGTTTGGCTTCTGAAGAAAGATACGATCCCTCAGGTCGACGAGCACGGGAAAGAGTCGTTAAACTTTCAGATCTCGATGACCATCTATATCTTAGTCGCCACGCTTCTTGCTTTTGTCGTCATCGGACTTCCCATACTTATCATTCTTGGCATCGCTGACGTCATACTCGTCGTGATCGCTGCAGTGGAAACCAAAAAGGGCGTCACATACAAGTACCCGCTGACTATTCGTCTCATTACCTAACGAAGAGGTTGCAGCAACAACTGCGTTGCAGACCTCTGCAGATGTCGCGATCGGTTGGTGGCGGCCCGAATGGCTGCTCTGGCGGTTTTCGGCCAGTGCTAAGTAGTCCCATTCCTAGTGCGTTGAGTCGATAGCTATCTGCAAGCAGGCTGACCCTCGCTCGAACTACAAACGCTCCTCATGAAGGCTGCGGTCGTCACTGAACCCGGACGCGCACCGGTTTACGCGGATTTCCAAACTCCCCAACCTCAACAAGGGAGCCTGCTGATACGCGTCACGGCGGCTGCGATCACGCAGCTCGCGAAATTGCGCGCGGATGGAAAGCATTACAGCGATCGCCCCACATATCCGTTTATTGCTGGGGTTGACGGAACGGGTATCACTGAGGATGGTCGACGGGTGTACTTCATGCTTCCGGACCCGCCATTTGGGTCGATGGCCGAGTACTGCGTCATCAGTGAGAAAAAATGTATCCCGCTTCCCGACGGCTTGAGCGATGTTAAAGCCGCTGCAATGGCTAATCCCGGCATGTCGTCGTGGCCGTCCTTGATCGCTCGCGCCCATCTGCGTAAGGGCGAAACGGTCTTGGTCAACGGTGCATCGGGAACTTCCGGACGATTAGCGATAGTCATCGCCAAGCATCTCGGTGCTCAACGGGTTATCGCCACCGCCCGCCGCACCAACGTGTTCGACGAACTCAAACGGCTCGGTGCCGACGAAACCGTTGCGTTGACGTCCGATACTGCCGCGCTCAAGGAAGCGTTTGAAACAGTCATGCAGAGGGGCGTCGACGTCGTGCTCGACTACCTGTGGGGACCGAGCGCCGAGGCTATCATCGCTGCCGCTCACCGGGGTCCGCAAGGCGTGCCGATACGTTTCGTCCAGGTCGGCTCAATGAGCGGCGAGTCCATCGAATTGCCGGCAGCAGCCCTACGGTCGTCCTCGCTGCAATTGATCGGAAGCGGCATTGGGAGCTTATCGTTCGCCGACGTAGGCGGCGCTATCAGCGATCTGTTCAAAGCGACATGCTCTGCGGAGTTTCCAATCAGTGTCGCGAGCATACCGCTGTCCGATGTGACTAAGGCGTGGTCGATGACCGAGACAGATGCTCGGATCGTCCTCATTCCGTGAATCACGTTCTTGACAGCTCGAGAGCATAAAGTTCAATTGGAGCGGCCATATATGGTTTCTCATCGGCGTTGATGGGGCAACAACATACGCCCGCGGTTTTTACGTCGCTAACCGCAACAGACAATCGGGGTTGATCATGCTGATCCTTTACTTGCATGGAGTATGCTCAGCTGCGACCGCTTGCCCCCTGGGCATACCGAATGAGATGGAAGCCTATTGGAATTGCCATGCCGAAATAAAAGAAGCTCAGTACCCCCAGTAAGCCAAGTGGACTAAACGAGGGATCGTCATCCGCAAGCTGTGCAGCGGCGACCGCGCCGACCACAAAGAAAAACGCGAACACTAAGTTGCGAGCTATGCGCCATGCGCGTCGTGCGCCCGGTCCTGGCGAAAGCGGGAGCTTGCCTGGTGAAGTCATTAAAGCGACGGACCAGCCAAGGCTTTGAGCCGCGTCCAACCCTAGAGTTATGTTGTACGAATTGTCGTAAAGCGGGTGTCATGTTCACCGCGCCGATGTGCGCGGCTCCCGAGCTGGACTCGAACCAGCGACATTCTGATTAACGGTCATTTTTTCGGTTTAACCCCGGACTTGGATTATACGAGCATTCCCTTTACCCATCGGCATCTGCGTACCGAAGTGCCGATTTCCGTTCTGGGGTTAAATCGGGGGTTAAATAGTCGCATCGGGGATGTTTGTTTGAGATACTTTCGACCGGTTACTCTTCGCCGTCGTAGTAATCCAAAGGCTCACCGCGGATCAGTCTGTACTGTGGTGACTTAACGGCCCACTTTCCGCTGTCGGGGTAGTAACATGTCTCTCCAATGGGATTGTCCGCTACAATGTAGACGTAAAGATTCTCCGAGCTGTCGTTGATGAGCTGGTGTGGCTCGTTTGGCTTGAATAGAAAGGCGTCGCCGGGTTCGATTGCGAGCGAACCCTCAGCATGGCGAACCTTGCCGTGCCCGGAAATCACGCTATAAAACTCCCACTGCTCGCTATGCGAATGATACGGACAGGAGGCGACGCCGGGTGGGATCCTCGCGATCTCGACATCGAACGGATGGCGCATGATCAGGTCAGTGGACCGGCGGTCTCGGCCCAACGCCTCAGAAATCTTTCTTTCATCACGACCGTATCGCCCGCCGGGAGAGCGCTGCGTCTCCCATTCGATCTGAGCAGCGTTGACTTTTTTCATTGCTATTCTCCAAGCGCTCGCTTATGGTGGCGTTGTATTCGAGCATTGCGTTGCCCGCTCACCGCTCACAAACCCTGTTGGCCGTTTCGGAGATTATAAGGGCAAAACTGTAAGGACGATCCATGTTGTCGATGGACATCTGCGGCGTCGTCAATCTAAGGCGAGTCATCTCGTAGGAGCGAGGCAGAGACACAAAAAGCAAAATGAAGCCCGTGAACGTCTATTTCACGGGCTTCTTGGTGGCTCCCCGAGCTGGACTCGAACCAGCGACATTCTGATTAACAGTCAGACGCTCTACCAGCTGAGCTATCGGGGAATACGGCCGCTTCTTTTCGCGTGGCCTATCGGTCCGTCCTCGTCTGCGCTTCAGAGAAAAGTGACTTTGCCAGTTTCCAGCTTGTAGTACGCGCCGACGATCTTCAACCCTATTTTGGACTTCATCTCTGACAGCACGGCGCTGCCTTGCAGCGTTGCGATGGAACGTTGAACGTTTGCAATGGTCGTGTTGTAGACCCAGTCGCCCGGTTTGCCTTTTGTCGCCCTGGCCGCCGCTTCGATCAGTTCGGCGATCTCCTCGATATCGCCAGGGAACTTCTCGCCTTCAGTGAGTCCGATGCCCGCCTTCACCGCGCCGCACGATGAGTGACCCATGACGACGACGAGTGGCGACTTGAGCTCGGCCGCAGCATACTCGATGCTGCCTTGCTCGGTGGCGGTTACAACATTACCAGCAACACGCACGACAAAGATGTCCCCCAACCCCTGATTGAAGACCACCTCTGGCGTCGTCCTCGAATCCGCGCACGACAAAATCGTGGCGAATGGCGACTGACCGCTCCCAAGCGCGGTTCGTTCGGCGATCGTCTGCGATCGCGTAGTCGTCATGAGCCGCACGAAGTTGTCATTCCCTTGCTTG
>JAFANK010000244.1 GCA_019232725.1 Vulcanimicrobiota bacterium
CGCCACGCAGAATTCGCCAGTGCTCGCGGAGCACCCCGAGCGCTCCGCGTTTTCCAGCGTCGCCGCCGTGCCGCTCATCGGGGCGACGGGCACCATAGGCGCATTTGTGATGTATGCACTGCGCGACACCGCCTTTGCGGCGCGCCACATGGACGCGATCATGAGCATGGCCTCGATCGTCGCGTGGGATCTCGCCCGGCGCGAGCAGCAGCAGGCGGAGGCAGCGCGCGCCGACGAGGCGGGAACGATGCTCGCGGACGTCGCTTCGCTCGAGGAGGACTTAAGCGAAAGCGGTGTGCTCGAACGGATCGCGGGATACTTACGCTCGCTGGCGGCGGCGCCAGTGGCGGTCGCGTGGCGCTTGCAAGGCAATCGTTTTGTGGCGCAAGCGGTCTTTGGCGACGCGGCAGCGACCGGTTTCACGCGCACATTCATCGCGAACGCGGACGCGAACATGCCGATCGGCCAAGGGCCGCTCGGCCGCGCAGCACGCAGCGGCGACACGGTCATCGTCAAGGACACGCTCGCCGATCGCAGCTTTGGGCCCTGGGTCGATGTGGCGCAGACCTATCGCCTGCGTTCAGTGCTCGCGCTGCCACTGCTCGCCGACCCGCGTGCGACGATCGTGCTCGAGTTGTACGCGCACGAAGCGGATGCATTTTCGGAGCCGACGATTGCGAAGATCGAGGCCTTCGCACCCCACGCTCGGGTGGCGCTGCGCAATGCGCTCGATGCGGATGCGCTGCGATCGCTCGCGCGTGATCGCGCGCTTGCCATCGCTGCGGCCAGCGGCATCTCACGGGGGCTCGAGGAAGCCGAGGTCGTCCGCAGCATCGCACGCGCCGGTGTCGAGGCGCTCGGCGCATCGTTCGGCATCGCCTACGTCGGCGATGTGAAAGGCTTACAGGTCGCCGGCGGTTGGAACGCGCCGGCTGAACTGTCGGCGCGGCTTGCTGTCAACCCGAGCGATCCGGCGTATGCCGCACATCCGGCCGTGCAGGCGCTGCGCGAAGCCCGCTATGCGAGCCGAGCCAACGTCACGACCGACAGTGCCTGGATTCGCCTCGGGTGGGAGCAACTTGCACGCGAGCATGGCTTCAATGCGGTCAGCGCGTTCCCGCTGTTATCAGGCGGTAAACCCATCGGCGCAATTGCCTTGTTCTATCCTGAACGTTTGCCAGCGCTTGAGTCGGAAGAAGAGATCGTCCGTCAGCTCGGCACGCAAGGCGGCGCAGCTATTGACGCGGCGCGCCGCTACGAACAGGCGCGTTCGGCGCGCAACTTCCTCGACCGCATCCTGGAAGAATCAAACGATGCGATCGTGCAGATCGACCTGCGCGGCTTGGTCGTGTCGTGGAACAAGGGCGCGGAGCGCATCTTCGGCATCGCTCGCGATGAGGCGGTTGGCCGGTCATTTCATGAGCTGCCGATCATCCCGGTCGAGCGCGGTGACGATATCCGTGAACTGCTCTCGCGGGTAGGCCGCGGCGAACAAGTGCATGTCTTTGAAGTCGACGCGGTTGGGCGAGATGGCAAGCGCATGGAAGTGCTGCTGTCCGCGTCGCCGGCACGCGATCATCGCGGCGACATCATCGGACTGGTCGCCTTCAGCAAAGACATCTCCGAGCAGAAAAAACAGCTCCAGCAGCTCGCGCGGCAGAACCGCACGCTTGTCATCATGCGTGATGTCGTGCGGTCGCTCAGCCGCGAAGTCGGCCTCGGCGACATCAGCGGTAAAGGTCTTGAGAAACTGCTCGAGGTGCTGCATCTCGATGCTGGACGGTTGTATCTGTACGAGCCTGCATCGGGCCGGCTCGACAGCGTCGCGCAGCGCGGGTTCACACCCGAAGGCACTGCGCCGATCGACGTGACGCCGTCAGCAGCTGGCGATGAGGGCCCATTGGCAAGTGCCGTTGCCTATCACCAGACGATGCTGACCTCCGACGGCGCCAACGTACTGCTCGAACATCCGCACTTCGCTCATCGGTCCGCCGACGCCGTCTCGGCCGTGCTGACCAAACCCTTGACCATCGGCGAAGAGATCATCGGCGCGGTGCAAGTGGTCGGCTTCGACGGACGGCAGATCTCTTCAGAAGACCAGGCCATCTTCCACGCGGTCACAGACGAGCTGGCCGTTGCGCTACGGCACGCGCGTATGCTCGAGGAGAGCGCGCGCATGGCGATCACCGATCCGCTGACCGGCCTGTACAACTACCGGTTCACGCAGGACGTGTTGCGCAAACGACTCTCCGAGGCTCGCCGCCGCAAGCGGCCGCTGGCAGTCGTGATGGTCGATGTGGATGGTCTGCACGGCATCAACGAAAGCCATGGCCGGGAATTCGGCGATCAGGTGCTGCATCAGTTTGGTCAAGTGCTGGCGGGCACGGTCCGCATCTCCGACATCGTGGCCCGCTACGGCGGTGATGAATTCATCGTGCTGCTTCCCGAGACGCAGCTGTCCGATGCCGTGATGCTGGCAGAACGCATGGGTGCCAAACTCGCCGATGCGGAGTGGCCGCATGACGGCGAGCTCTCCGTCACGGCGTCCATCGGCGTCGCCGCATTCCCCGAGGCCGGCACGCAGATGCAGATGCTGCTCAAGGCGGCAGACGCTGCGCTCTTCCGCGCCAAGCAGGCCGGGCGCAACACCGTCTATCCGCGTCTCGATACGTTGCCGCGCTTCGCGGGTTAAACCTCAGGCAGATTCACCGAAAGGGACCAGGCCGCGCTTCATGAGAAGTGCGCAGCCTCTGCCGTGACCACGACAGAGGTTCATCGCATTTGTGGACTTGTCCATGCGATCGCCGCAGGTGAGGAGGAGGCATGAGTCAGGCAACGCGTTGTGCGATTGTGGCAGCAGGTGTCATCGCCTGTGAGGCCGCGGGCTTGGCGATGTCCGCCCTTGCCGGCACGACGGGCGGCATTGGCGGGCGTGTGACCGACGAGCAGACCCATAACCCGCTCGCCGGTGTGAGCGTCGAGGTCACGTCGCCGTCGGGTGTGGCGCACGCGGTCACAAGCGCCAAGGGCGCCTACTCGATCGTCTCCCTGTTGCCGGACACCTACACGGTCACCGCCAGTAAAGACGGCTACATCACCTACGCACAAAGCGGCGTGACCATCCAAGCCGACGTGCAGCAGATATTCAACATCACGCTGCAAGCCTCAGTCAAGACGATCGGACGCGTCGTCTCGCATCCGACGACCGGTCTTGTGCGTCCGGGCCAAACCATCGATCTGTATTCGGTGACACCGAGCCAAGCGCAGGCGGCAAAACCGCTCGCAGGTCCGGGAAGCGTGGATCAGTCGTACGGTGCGCTCGCTGTCGTGCCCGGCGTGTACGTGCCGCAAGCGCAGCAAGGGTGGTATCAGCCGATCTTCATGCGCGGCGGAGACCAAGACCAGATCGGCTACGAGCTCGATGGCGTGCCGGTGAATCGTTCCTATGACAACGCGCCTGAATCGATGCTGAGCAGCGTCGGCCAGCAAGAGCTGCAGGTGTACACGGGCGGTGCCACGGCGAGCTCCGAGGGCCAGGGCATCAGTGGCTACATCAACCAGGTGGTGAAGAGCGGCACGCGTACGCCGTCCGGATCGGTCACTTACGCGCTCGGCTTTCCGACCGGCTACCAAAAAGGCGCCTTTGAAGCTGGTGGCGCGGTGCCCGATGGGCGTTTCAGCTACTATGTCGCAGGGGCGATCGCGTATCAGAGCTACCGGTTCGTCGATCAATTCAACGGCGTCAGCCTGAACAATTCCGGTTTCTTCTTTCCGTCGTTTCAATTCACCACGTCGGGTCAGCCGATCGATCTGACCGGTCTGACGCTGGCCGCATCGCAAACGCGTGATGGCGAAGCGGTGGCCAATCTGCATTTCGCTATCCCGCACAACGGCGGCGCCTCGAGCGATGACCTGCAGCTTTTGTATCTTTCCAGCAACCTGTACACGTACACATACGGATCGCTGAGCGACTTCGGCGGCCCAGCGACGTTCGGGGGCACGAGTTTCGGCTATCCGGATCAATATGTCTACGGCGGTCAGTTGGGTGCGCCGCTCAACATCCCGTCTGGCCTGATCCAGTATTTCTATCCGGCGTCGCCCGACGTCGCGCGCGCCTTCCAAAGCCAGATGAGCTTGAATCTGCGCGCGGTGGCCAACAACGGCTTTAGCCTCGAGAAGATCCAGTACCAGCACAACATCAGCCCAAGCTCGTACCTGCGCGTGCTCGGCTACAGCACCTACTCGAACTGGTTCATCCAAGACGCCGTGCCGGTGCCGTCCACGCTCCAATACATCTTGCCAGAGATCACCTTCGGCGGCACCGTCAGCTACGAGAACCAGCTGAGTGAGAAGAACTTGCTGACGGTGACCGGATCGATCGAGAGCTCAAAGGAGTACCGGTACAGCACGGGCTTCACGTTCCTTTTGGGCGGCGGTTTCACATCGGGAAATCTCATCGGCGGGAACTTCTTGCAATTCGGCCCCGGCGTGCAGATCGGAAGCTTCACCGACGGCACGCATTGTTACAATCCGACGAGCGGCGCCTACACGAGTTGCTACGATTCCGCCGGACAAGCGTGGATGAATCCGACCAACGGCGGTCCGCTTTTGGATCCGACCGGCAGCCCGCTCGTGACGACTCCGCCGGCGGGTTCCCCCGCGTCGCTGCATGGCGCGCACTGGGTGGCAACGGAGAACGGGTACGCTGGTCTCATCAATCAGGTGAGCCCGATCCTCACGTCGGGCTCGATCGCGGATAGCATCCGGCCCAACGATCGCCTCACCCTCGATCTCGGTGCGCGGGTCGAGCGCTACGACGATCGGTTGGTTAATGAAGATGACGGGTATCCCACCCGGCCGTTCTGGTTTGCTGCCGCCAATAACGAGGATTGTTTCGCGGTCGCCAACCTGCCCTTGAATCCGATCGTGACGCGCACGATCGATCCTGCGACCGGCGCTGCTGGGCCCTGTCCGGCCGGATCGACGCCGATCCACTTGAATCTTGGCAACGACTCGATCGAGTCAAACTCCGTCTTCGAGCCCCGCATCGCCACGACGTATCAGCTGTCCGCCGATACGATCCTGCGCGCGTCGTACGGCACGTACGCTCGCCCACCCAACGCATCGTGGGTCCAGTACGGCACGGTGCAACAAGACCTGGCGACGCCGATGGCGCAGAAGTTCTGGGCGTATGGATTCACGTCGCCGCAGCACGATCTGTTGCCAGACGTGTCGCACAACGTAGATCTCTCATGGGAACAACATATCCACGGCACCGACATGAGTTTCAAGATCACGCCGTATTATCGCGGCACGATGGGGCAATTCGAGAACATCTTGCTCGATCAAAGCGGCAACGAGTCGGGCGTGAACATCGGCAGCGAGCGTTCGAGCGGCGTCGAAGCCGATTTTCAAGCGGGCAACTTCAACCGCGATGGTTGGGCGGGCCTCGTCGCGTTCACGTATAACAACAGCCATTTCTGGTACGCGAATTTCGCTAGCGGCCTCAACGTGCTGGGTTTTATCAACCATGCGATCCAGCGCTACAACGCATACACGCAAGCGTGTGCGCCGGGCGGCAGCGCGTTCGGCCAAAGCCAGTTCGGCTCACCGGTGTGCGGCGCCACAAGCGTTGGGCTCGGCGCGGCGGCGTGCTTCACGCCAGCCGGCGCACCCGATCCCGCATGTGTGGCAGGCGACACGCCCAACCCGTACTGGAAGCAAAACGTACAACCGCTGCAGGACCCAAGTGCGCCATATCGTCCTTATGACGTGATTCCAGACCAGCAGCTCACCGCCGGCAACGGTTTTGGACCGCCTGTGGTCGGCACGCTGCTCCTGCAATACAAGCATCAGCGCTACGCGCTGACGCCGTCTCTGACCTACACGTCGGGAACATTCTATGGAGCGCCGCTCTCGACCATCGGTGGCGACCCGGCGCTGTGCCCGATCGCGTCGGTTGCGCTCACGAGTTGTTCCAGCACGATCGTCGTGCCCGATGCATTCACGGGCCAATTCGACAAGATGGGTGCGTTCATGCAACCGTCGCGCTTGACCGGCAATCTCTCGCTCGGGTACGCAGTGACACCGCAAGCGCAACTCACGGTGACGATGACGAGCCTGTTCGACAGCTGCCATCAGCGCGGATATGCATGGGACCGCGGCCAATTCTGCTCGTACACGACCTTGCCGTTCAGCCAGGCGCCGAATTCACCGACGCACACGTCGGCCCTCAACGACCCAAACTACATGTTCCCCTACACGTATCAGAACGGGAACAACAACACGCAGTACTTAGGTACGACCGTGCCGTTCCAGGCCTACGTGACCTTGCAGTTCAAGCTCTAGGCGCTACTTCTCATAGCCAAAGCGGGCGAGCACGGCACCGCGATCGTCGTAGAGCGTGAGCTGCTCGCCCGAACGCACAAATGATGCGACCTTCGTGAGCATCGCGAAGTAGGCATCTTCGC
Organism: Vulcanimicrobiota bacterium; assembly: GCA_019232725.1. Taxonomy (GTDB): domain Bacteria; phylum Vulcanimicrobiota; class Vulcanimicrobiia; order Eremiobacterales; family Eremiobacteraceae; genus JAFANK01. The sequence continues at coordinate 6,471 of JAFANK010000244.1, forward strand.
CTGTAATGTTCGCGCACATCATCTTGGTGGAGGCAAGCGCGCCGAACGTCAGGGTGTCGCCGTTTTCGACGTACGGGCCGCTGTAACGGTTACACCCGCCGGATCCAGAGACGCGCCCGCCGCCGGCGTCGAATTGCATGGTCACCGGGTGCTGCTCTGCTGCGGCAAACGGCTTGCCGCCCAGCTCCGTGAGCGCCCAGCCCGTTCCGGCGAGCGCAGGTGCCGCCGCTTTTTCTTGCGTCAGCGTGCTCTGTAGTTGCGACGGCAACGGATGGCCCGCGGCGTCGAGCATGTGCAATGTCGGCGTGAAGCTCACGCTGAACAGTTCCGTCGCCCCTTTGTCGGGCGTCAACGTGAGGAGCGCACGCCTCGCATCGTACGACCACGTTCCGTGCTCGTCAAAAGACGCCGGCCGTCCAAGATAGACCCGGTGCAAAATATAATCGCCATCAGAGCGCAGGGTGATCGTCATCTTGATGCCGGGGCAGTCTGCGCAGGGGGTGACGCCTTTGAATGTGCCTGCTCCAAGGTTCTGGGTGCTTGACGCGGTGGCGGTAACGGTGGGTGCAGGCGACGGAGCAGCGGCCGCATGCAAAGGAAGACCGGCAGCCAGTGCGATGATGACCGCTGCCGTGATGCAAAGATGACGCATATTTTGCCCTCCGATGCGCGGGCAGGCGTGCATTCGCAACACCTGACATGTGCCCTGCCGTATGCATCACCGGGAACCCGCAACGCCGAGCCGAAGCGGGCAGCATGCGGGCAACGGACGTCATTGTCGTCGGCGCAGGGCCAGCGGGGGCAGCCGCTGCGCACACGTTAGCGCGTGCGGGTGCCGACGTGCTCGTGTTGGAGCGCGCGCACTTCCCGCGCGACAAGAGCTGCGGTGACGGTGTCACCGCACACGCAGTCGATCTGCTGGCCGACATGGGTGTCACCTTTGACGACTTCACCGGGCGGGGCGTGAAGACGCTCGGGGGGGTCATCGGCGGTCCGAGCGGCGGACGGTTCCGCGCGGACCCGCCGCCGTCGCCCGACGGAAAACCGATGGAATGCTGGGTCGTGCCGCGCGTCGTGCTCGATGCGCGTGTCGCGCAGTCGGCTGTCGACGCCGGCGCACGATTGGCGGAAGGATGCAGGGTCAGCGGTCTCGTGCGCGACAAAGACATCGTGATCGAGTACACGGACGGCGGCGGCGCGCAACGCGTCGCGGCCAAGATCGTCATCGGCGCGGACGGCGCGCACTCAGCGGTCGCGCGCGCGTTGCGCGTGGGAGAGAACGGCAAACGCCATCGCGGATTTGCGATCCGCGGCTACTACGACGACGTCGAGGGCCTCAAAGACGATCTCGAGATCTACTACTACGACAAGCGCATCTTGCCAGGCTATGGATGGATCTTCCCAGCTGGCGTGCGTCGAGCCAACGTCGGCATCGGCATCTACACGGGCGAGCTCGACCGATCGCCGAGGAAATTGCGACAGATCCTCGACGACTTCATCGCGAGCGGTCCGAGCGTCGCGCAGCGCATGCGCAATGCGCGACCCGTGGGGCGGCCGATCGGCTGGCCGTTGCCGGTTTCCACGGCACACCGGCGCACCGTCTTCGATGGGGCGATGCTGTGCGGCGACGCCGCGTCGCTCATCGATCCGCTCACGGGCGAAGGCATCTACACGGCGCTCGTATCCGGCCGCTCTGCCGCGCGGGCGGCACTGCGCGCCCTCGCGAGCGGGGAAACGTCGGCTGATGCGCTGCGCGGGCACGAGCGTGAGTGGGTGTCCATCGCCGGCGGGTATCTGACATCGGGCCGCATCCTGAAGAACTTGGTCAAGAGCGCGACGCTCATGAATCTCATCGTGCGCCGAGCCGCGGAAAGTCCGTACTATGCCAGTCGCGCCATCGGCTATGGTCTCGGCACGCTGGATCGCCGGCGCGCGTTGACGTCGATCGTGCTCAAGGCGATCTTCAACCCTTCATTTTTCATCCGGCGATCGCTCGCCAAGGCTTAAAGGAAGTACTTCGCGCTCGGGCACAGATCGAGCAGCACGCACTGCGGGCAAGCCGGTTTGCGCGCGTGGCAGACTTGTCGCCCGTGGTAGATCAGCCAATGATGGGCGTGCGACCACTGCGCCTGTGGGATGACGCGCTGGAGCGCAAGCTCCATCTTCGCCGACGTGGTGGCGCGGGCGAGCCGCAAACGGTTGGCCACGCGGAAGACGTGGGTGTCGACCGCGATGGCGGCCTGGCCGAACACGACTGCCAAGATGACATTTGCGGTCTTGCGGCCGACGCCCGGTAGCTCGAGCAGCTCGTCGATCGTGGAGGGCACCTGTCCGCGATAGCGCTCGACCAGCATCGAAGATGCACCGATGAGATTGCGCGTTTTCATGCGGAAAAATCCGCAGCTTTTGATGATCCGTTCCAGGTCACGTCGCTTTGCGCTTGCGAGCGCTTGCGGCGTGGAGTAGCGCGCGAATAATTCGGGCGTGACGAGATTCACGCGCGCGTCGGTGCACTGCGCGGATAAGATCACTGCGACCAACAGCTGGAATGGGTTTTGGTAATGCAGGGCCGTCACGGCGTTCGGGTACGCGGCCGCGAGGCGCTCGAGGATGAGCGCGCGACGCGCCGGCTCGGTCAGGCCAGTCGGACGCGATCTCGGAGGACGCGGACGAGCCCGTCGCGCGCGAGCCCGCGGAGCAGTTCGAGCAACCACGGCACGTCGCTTAGGGCAAAACCATCCTTCACCTTCCGTCCGAGCGCGCGCACAGTGAGATCGACATCGGTGCTCAGCACGCGGACGATGCGGCCACGATAGTAGCGATTCGAGCCGTGGAAACGATCGCTGGCCGCGCCTTTGCGGCCTCTCTGGATTGCCGAGCGGTACCGGTGTGTGTAGGCGCACATGGTTCGCACCGGACACTCGGCGCAGCGTGGCCGTGCGCGACAATAGCGCGCGCCGAGATCCATGAGCGCTTGCGCCCATTCACCCGCGGCCCGCGGTGGCACCACGGCATGCGCGAGCGCGTGCACGCGCGCTGTTGCAAGGTCGTCGCGACCCGCGAACACCCGTGAGAGCACTCGACCGACGTTGACATCGACGGCCGCGACCGGCGCACCAAATGCGATGGCCGCGACGGCCGAGGCGGTGTAGGGGCCGACGCCGGGCAAGCGTTGCAACTGTTGCAACTCGCGTGGCAACACGCCGCGATGTTCCGCATGCACGTGGCGCGCGCATTGCCACAGGCGCACGGCGCGACCGTTGTACCCGAGACCAAGCCATGCACGGACAACATCAGCGCAACGTACGCGGGCGAGTGCGCCCAGCGTCGGAAAGCGCGCGAGAAATGCTTCGTACCTGGGAATCACGCGATCGACTTGCGTCTGTTGCAGCATGATCTCAGAGACCAAAATGCGGTAGGGATCACGCGTACGCCGCCACGGCAAATCGCGTTTGTGGCGCCGGTAGAAACGGAGCACGGCGGCGCGGAAGGCTTTTCGCCGTGCGGTGAACGCTGCGGAAAGCGGCATATCCTCGAAGCGACCTGTACCGCCGGGACGGCCGCCTCCTGCCACGGCAGACTTAAGGAGTGGGAAGCCTTGCGAGCGAATGGGTGGGGTCATGCCTCTTAATGGTCTCACCGATCAAAGGTATCCGGGGCGCCTGTTCTGCGTCGAGGGCATTGACGGTTCCGGGAAGAGCACGCAGATCGCGCTCTTGCACGAATGGCTTCGCGACGAAGGCTACGCGGTCAAGTTCTCCGAGTGGAACTCATCGCCGCTCGTCAAATCCACGACCTCGCGCGGCAAGAAAAAGCAGCTCTTGACCCCGACCACGTTCAGCCTCATCCACGCGACCGATTTCGCCGATCGCACGGAACACGAGATCATCCCCTACCTGAAGGCCGGTGCCATCGTGCTCTGCGACCGCTACGCGTTCACCGCGTTTGCCCGTGACGTCGCGCGCGGCGTTTCCCCACGCTGGGTACGCCAGCTCTACCGCTTTGCAGCGGCCCCGACCGTCGCGTTTTACTTCCGCGTGCCGCTCGACGTCGCACTCGATCGCATCGTCATGGGGCGGCCGGACCTCAAGTATTACGAAGCCGGCCTCGATATCGGCCTGTCGCCCGACCCGCTGGAATCGTTCAAGCTGTTCCAGGCGCGCATCGTCGACGAGTACGAGCGGATGGTCGATGAATTCGAGCTCACCGTCATGGATGCGACCAAGACGATCGAGGAACAGCAGCGCCAGATGCGCAGCATCGTCAAGAAGTTCTTGCCGCGCCGCCGGCGCCTTGGCGCCGGTAAGCCCGAGCCGAAGCCGGAGCTCCGCCACGAGCGGCCCGAGATCAAGTCCGAACAGAAGTCCGCATGAAACGGCTCCAGTTCTTCGCCGATCCGCCGGCGAATCTCGAGAACGTCGGTGAGATCCGCGGCAAGCTCGTCGTGGTCGAGGGTCCCGACGGCGTCGGGCGTTCGACGCAGATCGCCGAGCTCAAGCGCTGGCTCGAGCGACGCGGCAGCGCGGTCATCGAAACCGGCTTCACCAGGTCCACGCTTGCCGGCAAGGGCATCAAGCTTGCCAAGCAGGGGCACACGCTCGGATCGATCACGCTCTTCCTTTATTATGCGACCGATTTCGCCGACATCGTGGAAGGCCAGATCATCCCTGGGTTGCGTTCGGGCTACATCATCCTGGCCGACCGCTACATCTACTCGGCCATCGCTCGGGCAGTCGTGCGCGGCGCCGATCCGGAGTGGATACGCGAAGTGTACGGTTTTGCGCCGGTGCCCGATGCCGTCTTATACTTGAAGATCGGCTTGAACGGCCTCATCGAACGCACCATCAACTCAGGGAAGGGTTTCAATTACTGGGAGTCGGGCATGGATCTGCGCCTGGGCAACGACATGTTCGATTCGTTCAAGGAATATCAAACGCGCGTGCTGGCCCAATTCGACCGCATGAGCGAGGAGTACGGCTTTCAGACGATCGACGCCGAGCGCCCAGTCGATGAGGTCGCCGATGACCTGCGCGCAGCGATCGACCGAGTGCTCACCCTGGCTTGAGCGGCCGGCTCTGGTTCGGCACGTCCGGCTGGACCACGAAGGATTGGATCGGCCCTTTTTACCCTCCCGGCACAAAAACCGCCGAGATGCTGGCGCGGTATGCGGCCGTCTTTCCGTCCGTTGAAGTCGATGCGACCTACTACGGCATCCCGCGCCAAGCCAGCGTCGAAGCGTGGCGTTCGCGCAGCCCAGATGGGTTTCGTTTTTCGCTCAAGGTGCCGTCGACGGTCACCCACGATCGGCGGTTCGTCAACGCGGATGGATATTTCGCGGCGTTTCTCGAGCGCATCCGGCCGCTGGGCGACAAGATGGGCGCGATCCTCATCCAATGTCCGCCGGACTTCGCTCCCGCACGCGACAGCCGCGCTGCGCTGTTCGGGTTCCTTGAGACCGAATTGCGCGCCGACTTTTGCTTTGCGCTCGAGCTGCGCGACCCGCGCTGGTATGACGAAGCGCTGTTCGGACACGCACGCGCCAATGGTTTCACACTCGCCGTGACCGAAGGAAGCCACAGCGATCTGACGCTGGCGGCCCATATCGTCAGCGAGCTCGTACGCGATCCGCCCGCGCAGCATGCATACATCCGCTGGCTCGGCGACCAGACACTGCCGGTCTACGACCGTGTCCAGCTCGATCGCAGCGGCTCGCACGACGCGTGGGAACGAATGATCCGGTCGCTGCGCACGGCGTGCAGCGATATCTACGCGTATGCGAGCAACGACTACGAAGGCTTTGCGCCGGCGACATTGCGCACCATGCTCGCCCGTTTAGGCGAGCCCGCGCCGCCCGAAACCGGTGAGATGAAGCTGCTATGAGCGAAACAATCGTGGTCATCACCGGCGGCGGCATGGCCGGCATCTCCTGTGCGCTCTTCCTCGCGCGCGCCGCGGTGGGCGTGACGGTCTTCGATAGCGGCCGTTCGAGCTTGCGCCGAGTGTCGCGGGTCGCGAACTATCTGGGCTTTCCGGAGGGCATCGGCGGCAACGAGCTGCTCGACCGCGGGCGTCAGCAGGCAGAGCATTTCGGTGCCCGCTTTGTCGTGGCAGACGTCACCGCGATCGAGCGGCGTGGTGATGGTTTCCTTGTGCATGCTGGGGACGACGAATTCGCGAGCACCTTTGTCGTGTTGGCGTCAAATAAGAGCACCGAACTCGCGCGAGCGCTCGGACTTTCGTTGGGTGGTTTCGGCGACAAGTTCATCGGCGTCGATGCGCAGGGTGAGACGGCCATACCCGGGCTCTACGCGGTCGGTCGCATCACCGGCATCCCGAGCCAGGCGGTCATTTCAGCTGGGGACGGCGCCAAGACCGCCATCGCGCTCATCCAGAAGATCCGCAGGCAGTACTATGTCGACCACGACACATAAGGCTTTGACTGCACCGGAAGGGCACATCCGATCCTCGGCTTCGACCGTACGAACAAGGGAGAGCTATGCACAGTGAGGTCACCTGAGATGACACGACGGAGCCTGTTGGGCGTGGGTGCGGCCGTAGCAGCGGCATTGCTCGCCGAGAAGATGAGGTTTTTTGTGAAGGCTGACGCAGCACAGCCCACTCAGTATGCGTACACGCTCACCGATGAGCAGTGGCGCCAAAAACTGTCCCCCGAAGCCTATGCCGTGCTGCGTCATGCTGCGACCGAGCCGGCCTGGAGCAGCCCGCTGGAAAACGAGCATCGCGCGGGCACGTACGCGTGCGCGGGATGCGATCTGTCACTCTTCTCGTCAACGACGAAATTCGATAGCGGCACGGGCTGGCCGAGCTTTTGGGCTCCCCTGCCGAATGCCGTGAAGACATCGGTTGACAATTCGTGGTTCGAAACCCGAACCGAAGTGCATTGCAGCCGCTGCGGCGGTCATCTCGGCCACGTCTTCGACGATGGACCTAAGCCGACGGGACTCCGTTACTGCATGAACGGCGTCGCGCTCGACTTCCATCCCAAAAGTTCACAAGGGTCGTAAGAGATCGACGACGGTCACAGCCCGGTCACGAAGGCGGTCGCGCTCCTCCCATTCGACGCTGAATCCTAACCGGACAAGGCAGCGGTGTGTCGGCGAGTCGCAAACAGCTTGAGCAGCGAGCAGCGTGGCGCCCAATTGTCGGGCACGCGCCTCGAGCGCCTGCACAAGCGCGTTTGCCGGCTCGTTTTCGCTGTCGGCGGCAACCGCGAAATAGGCGATGTGCAGGACCGGACCGTCCTGCATGCAAGCCGCAACGCCTGCGATCTGACCGTCGCGTAGAGCGCAAAACAGCGAGGCGTCGCTTCGCCGGCACAACATTTCCACATCATCCACACGGGGTGCGGGCCGAACGTCCTGCCTGTGGAGAAATTCGGCGACCGTTGCGGCGTCGGTAACGCCGGCACGAATGATTCGGATGTCGTCGGTCATCACGACAAGGGCAGCGCCCGCGGCGCGCGAAGCAGGCGGCAACGCGACGGCGCTCGTGCAGGGGTAGGAGGCCACGTGGGAAGACCATTGCGCATCGGCATTGCCCGTTTGAACAAGGCCATTGCTGAGTATTCTCTCGCGCGGCTTGAGTTCACCCTCCAGCATCCCGCCGACGATCCACTGCCGTTGCTGCAGCGCGTGGGCACGCAGACGAGCGATGAGCCGGTGATGCAGAATTGGGTAGATCTCATGCGGCGCATCGCCATCCTGCAAAACTTCATCGACGCAGCCAGAACTGCCAACACACGGCTTGCGCTCGAGCCGGTCTTCGAACGCCTCACCAAGGCCGCCAACCATGTCGCGGTATTGGCCTGGAGCATGGAATCGATGCACCGCCGCCGCTTCGGAGGCGCGATCGGCTGAGCCAGCGCATCGTCTCGACCGCCGTCGTGGGCGCGGGCACGATGGGCAACGGTATCGCGCACAGTTTAGCAGCTGGCGGATTTGACGTTGTGCTGGTCGACGCGCTGCCTGGCGCGTGCGAGCGCGCGCTGGCGACGATCGAGCACAACCTCGCCACGGGCGTGAGCCGGGGCAAGTTGACTGCCGCAGAAGCAGCCGCTGCTCGTGGCCGCATACGTGTCGCCACCGATCTGAACGGGGCGGCGCAATCGCAGCTCGTGATCGAAGCAGTGCCGGAGAACCTCGAGCTCAAACACCAGGTATTCAAAGAGCTCGAAACGTTGTGCGCGGCTAATACAGTCTTCGCGACCAATACCTCTGCGCTCTCGATCACCGAGATCGCGGCCGCCCTTGCCGATCCATCGCACGTCATCGGCATGCACTATTTCAACCCGGCGCATATCATGAAGCTTGTGGAGATCGTGCGTGGCCTCGAGACGTCGGATGCCACCGTGGACGCGGCTGTCGCAGTGGCCGAGGCCTGCGGGAAAGAGACCGTGCTCATCAACGAGGCGCCGGGCTTTGCGACGAGCCGCATCAATGCCATGATCGGCAACGAGGCATTTTACATGCTCATGGAGGGTGTCGCCAGCGCGCGCGATATTGACAAGGCTCTCAAGCTTGGGCTCAATCACCCGATGGGACCATTTGAGATGATCGATCTCGTCGGCTTGGACACGCGACTGCGGGTCTTGGAATACTTGCATGCCACGCTCGGCGACAAATTCAGGCCTTGTCCATTGCTCGTAAAATACGTGAATGCCGGGCGCCTCGGGCGCAAAGTCGGTCGCGGTGTGTACGATTACCCTGACGAGCTCGGCGCGCAGGCGGAGAAAAAACGCAGCGCACCGTCTGTCAGCAAGGCATGATAGGCGTCGAACAGCTCGCGTGCACGCGTTCCTGGCCATGCCGCCGGCAAGAGTTGGCGCGGTAGATCTGGATCGATGAACGGGAACCTGCGGAAATCGTGCGTGAGCGCAAGCCGCGTGCGGAACGCGTCTGCGTCCTCGAGGCGTGCTTCGGCATGTCGCCGGACGTCGCGCGTGTACAGCGGCGCGTAGTGGCGCACGAACCGTTGGTAGGCGCAAGCGATGCGCCCCAGATCCCAGCACTGGCGCACGATGCGTGCATCATCGGTTGCGCCGCAACCGCGCGCGCTGAAGGTCTTGGCGAACGCGCCTGCGCCAAGGCGCTCTGCGAGCTGCAATACCTGCGGGCTGACATCGCGCGGCGCAAGATATGTGCCGGATGCGAGCTGTCCGAAACCAAGCCACGCCAACTGCTTGCGCATGCGATCGCGTAGTGCGCGCTTGCTTTCCGGGATCGAGTAGGAGAGCAAGCACCACGTGCCATCCCATACACGCCCGTCGCCATGATAGATGCGCTGCGTGCCTTCCTCGATGAGCGCACGCCCTTTTGGTGCGAGCCGGTAGAACGAGCGCGCACCATGTTTGCGTGCAGCGACCCAGCGCTCGCGTCCGAGCCGGGCCACCGCCGATCGCACGGCGACCTCGGACATGCCAAGCGCCCGGCCGATTGCCACGAGACTGCCCAACCAGATCTCTCCGCCGACCGGAAAAACGTAGTCACCGAACAATGTGAAGAGCATAGAGCGGGGTCGCAGGCGCGTCAGTCCTGGACGCCCCATGCGGTCGCGGCGAGCCCCTTGCCCAGGGGCCGCAACTCGCTTAAAATGGTGTGGCGATTTTTTCACGAACGTGTGAAATATACCACACCTATGCGGAGGTTCCTCGATGGCGCGCATCAAGACGTTTGACGACTGGATTGAAATCATGCGGATGTGGCAGAAAGATCTGGACATCGATCCGGAGATCTTCACGCGCATCTTGGGCGGATACACGCTGGAGGCAAAGTATGGCGACCTGCGCTCGGACGAGATCGAGTTCGGCGAGTTTGCCGGCGATCGCAAGTGGGAGAAGGTGCTGGACATCCCCGATCAGCGCATGCGCGATGCGGTGCTCAACATGGTCATCTATCAGGGCGACACGGAGTTCGCCTCGAACGAACAGCAGCGTTTGCTCTTGCGCAACGCGCCGAGCGACTACGATCTCTACTCCATCGCGCGCGTCTTCATCGAGGAGACGCGGCACGGCTATCAGATGTGCCACATCCTCATCAACCATTTCGGCAACGACGGCCGCATCGAAGCCGAGAAGATGCTCACCCGTCGCGCCGACCAAGGCACGCGGTTGCTGAACGCGTTCAACAATCCCGTCAAGCACTGGCTCGACCTCTTCGCGTATCAGAACTATATGGACCGCGACGGCAAGTTCCAGCTGCAGATGCTCTCCCACTCGGGCTTTGCTCCCTTGTCGCGCAGCATGGGGCCGATGCTCAAAGAAGAATCGTTTCATCTTGGCACCGGGCTCACCGGCCTCAAGCGCGTCGCCAAGGCCGACGTCATACCGGTGAACGTGCAGCAGAAATACCACAACAAGTGGTTGTCCGGGTCGCTCGATCTGTTCGGCAACGATCACTCGTCGAGCGCAGTGTGGGCGTACATCTGGGGCATCAAAGGCCGCCCCGAGGAAGATAAAGAAGATGCGCAAGCCGACAAAGAGCGGCTAAACGACTACGCACGGCGTCAGTATTATGACGAGTGCGCCAAGCTCGTCCAACAGGTGAACGCGAGCATCCCCGGGGACGAGAAGCTCTATGTGCCGGACATCCGGTTCAACCGGCAGATCGGCGAATTCGCAGGCAAACGCTACTCGGTCGAGGGTGTCGTGATGGACAGCGACCTCTACGAGCAGCATCTCAAAGAAGTACTGCCGAGCGAAGAGGACGAGAAGCTGCTCGCTGAGTTGTTCAAACAAGACTGGCTCGCGGCGAAAGCGGCCTAGGGAGACAAGCATGGCAATAAAGGTAGACAACGAGACAGCCACCGACCGCAAGCAGCTGGTCAAGTTCCGCAAGGATGGGCATATCGCGGTCATCACGCTCGATGATCCGCCGGCGAACACCTACACGCATGAGATGATGCGTGAACTCGACGACGCCGTGCTGCAAGCCCGTTTCGACAACGAGGTACAGGTCATCGTCTTGACAGGAGAAGGGGAGAAGTTCTTCTGCGCCGGCGCCAACATCGGGATGTTGCAGCGCGTGGATCCGACCTTTAAATATTACTTCTGCTTGCACGCCAACGAAACGCTGACGCGTCTTGAACAGACACCCAAGTTGGTCATCGCCGCGCTGAACGGCCACACGGTCGGTGGCGGACTTGAGATCGCCATGGCCTGCGACATCCGCTTGGCGCGCCGCAATGCCGGCAAGATCGGATTGCCCGAAATCGCGCTTGGCGTGCTGCCGGGCACGGGCGGCACGCAGCGTCTCACCCGGCTTCTGGGCCGCTCCAAATCCATCGAGCTCATGGTCACCGGGCGCACGTTTTCATTCGAGGAAGCGCAAGAGATCGGACTGGTCAACGACATCTACGACGGCAATGTCGAGGCGTTCATGAACGAGGTGTTGAGCTACGCCAAACAGTTCACGACGCCGAACAAAGCCGCGAAGGCGGTGGGCAATATCAAGCGCTCCGTCGTGTCTGGCGGTGAGGTGCCATTCTCCGAGGCGCTGGCCATCGAGCGTGAGCTGCAGCAACTGCTCTTCCAAAGCAAGGATGCGAAAGAAGGGCTCGACGCCTACGTGAACAAGCGCATGGCGAAATTCACGGCTGAATAGGCGGCGAGTTCCATTCGACGGCTCGAGGGGGTGACGTGCATCACCCCCTCACCTTTTGCCCGTGGCGGCACGATATACTATCGAGAGGTGACGCGACGATGATGCACCGGTTAGCGCTTTGTTTATTGCTCGTGTTCGCGGTGTGGGCTGGCCCCGCAGTCGCGCGTGCGGATAGCACGTGCGATAACATCTACGCGCAGAATCTCGTCCGCCAGGGATACTCATACCTTGACCAGCACCGTTGGCAAGACGCTCGCGTCGCTGCGGGCCAACTCGCCATGTACGCGCGCGGCTGCGATGATCCCAAAGTGGGCTATCCATCGGTCGTCTATAGCGCCTACATCGGCGGCTCAGCGTTTCACGGTCTTGGTGATGACGCGCGCGCGGAACAAGCGTTGCAAGCCGGCATGGTCGTGCTCAACATCCTGAAGAAGGATGGCGGCTATCCAAGTCTCATCGACGCGATGGAACCGAAGTTCGATTCGCTTGCGCGCGAACTCAAACCGTCAACGCCGCAGAACGCAGCACAGACGCAATAGGGCCGCTCTAGGCAGGCGCTGCTCCCCTACGGCGCAGCTTGCGTGCCCGCAATACGCGATACACCGGCAGTGAGAGCGCGATGATCCCAAGTCCCAACAGCGAGCGTGCCGGGGCATCGATCACCGCTTCAAAGAGCAACCACGCGGTAGCCGCACAGAATGCGGCCGGTATCCACGGATAGCCGGCGATCCGGAATGGGCGCGGCGCATCAGGCTCCTTGCGACGCAGCACGAAGAGCGACAAGCCGACGAGACCATAGAAGATCCACACCGAGAAGATCTCAAAGTCGCTCAGGACGTCGAAGGTTCCGAGCACGACAAGAATCGCCGCGAGGACCGCTGCTAGCATGACTGCGCGCGACGGCACGCGCGCGTGTGACGACACGTGCGCGAGCCAAGGCACGAGATCGTCATCGTCCGCCAGTGCAAAGGTGATGCGGCTGTTCGTGAGGATCGTGACGTGTAAGGTCGACAACACGGAGACGAACAGGAGCGACGTCGCAACACCACGCGCCGCAGGTCCGAAGATGTGGCCGAAGACTTCAAGCCCGACGGAAGAGGCGGGGCTCGTGCTCGCGATCT
>JAFANK010000356.1 GCA_019232725.1 Vulcanimicrobiota bacterium
TTGGCAGCGCGCTCAGCACTCGATGACCGCAGCGGCACGTCGATCGCGCGCAGAGCGCGGCCGGCAAGTGCGAGCGTCGTTTGGGGCTCAAGCTCGTTGACCGTGTGCATAGCCTGAGCGAGCACCGCTGCGCACGTAGGGCAGTTGTCGGCGTGTGCCAATACCCTGCGACTTGTCTGTTCGTCGAGTCCGCCAAGAGCGAGGGCTTCAAGGTCCTCGTAAGGGTGGGCCGTCATGACGTCCTCTCCTGCGCCAACACTTGCGCAAGCCTGCGCAGACCGCTTTGCGCTCGATCCTTGACCGTGCTGAGCGGCGTTTCTGTGGTCTGTGCGATTTGCGCCATCGTAAGATATCGGAAGTATGCAAGTTCGATCACGGTGCGGACGTCCTGAGGAAGCTGGCCAATCGCGCGGCGCACGGTCGCGGCGTCGTCGCGTTGCTCTACCGCGTGTGTCGGGTCGCTCGGAACCGTAGCGTCAAGCGCCGTCGTGCGGTCCTCGCGTGCTACGCGGGCGCGGCTGCTCCGCAGGCTGGCAAGTGCGGCGTTGCGGGTGACCACGATCAGCCACGGGCCCACGCCCGCGCTGCGCACGACCAACCCCTCACGATGACGCCACAAAGAGAGGAAGGCTTCTTGCACAGCGTCTTGCGCCGCGGCGAAATCCTGGAGGATGCGATACGCCACGGCATTGCAGCGCGGCGCATGCATGCGATACGCAGCCTCAAGTGCAGCGGCATCGCCTGCAACGAGCCGTTGCACGAGCGCCGCATCATCGCTCGCCATCAAGACCTACCTACTGCGCAAGCGTCTCATCTGCGACGGCGATCGGCCCAGGGATACCGACGATGGTGACGTTCCTAATGCCCAGGTGCTGGCCAAGTTCGCCCGCCGGCACGGTGAGCGGGCCGGGCTTGGGCGCTGTGCCGGGGGCGGGTTGCGGAAACGCGGTCGAATCTGCCGTGAAGAACTTGACTTTGCCGTCAACTTTCGAGAGCACCTGGTGAATGTGGCCGTTGAGCACCGTGACGGATTCAAAACGCCGGAGCATCGCGAGCAGTTCCATATAATCGTCTGTGGTCCATCCCCACTGCGGATACGCTGCGTACAGCGGGATGTGGGCGAAGACGACGATGGGAGTGTTCGCGCGCTGACCGGCCAGATCGCTGCGTACCCACTCGAGCTGATCGCGACCGAGCACACCTCCGGCCGTGATGTCCAGGACATTGGTGAGCGCAATTGCGTGCACGCCCGCGGCATCAAAGCTATACCAGTGCGCCGCCCCATGACCGAACGTGGAGAAAAAGCTGGCACCGCGATCATCGATGACGTCATGCTCGCCCGGCACGGCGTAGACCGCTCCTGCTTTGATAGTCCCGAGCATCTGCTTGACGGTGTCGAACTGATCGGCCTTAGAAAGGTGCGTCAAATCGCCCGTGTGCATGACGAAGTCGGGACGCTGTGGCAGTGCGTTGATCTTGTCGATGGCCTGCTGAAAGGTGGCGATGACGTCGGTGTTGGCCTGTCCGTGAAAGCCGACATGGGTGTCGCTGATCTGCACGAAGGTCTTGCCGGCAAGCGGTGTCGACATCGTGTCCGCGAGCGCACGTCCCACAATGCCTGGTCCTGCGAGCGTGTAGATGGCTCCGGTGCCGCACCAGGCCATGCATTCCAAGAATTTGCTGCGATCGATCTTCACGATGACGCCTCCTTGACGATAACGGTGCCCCGCATCATCGGGTGCACTTTACAATAATATTGATAGGTACCGGGCTTGCTGAATGTGTGGCGAAAGGTGTCGCCTTGTGCGAGGCCCCCAGAGTCGAAGGAGCCATCGACAGCAGTGACGGTGTGGGGGTCATCATCGAGGTTCTTCCACACAACGACCGTGCCCGCGGCAACCGTGATCGACGGCGCCTTGAACGCGTAGCCGTCGATCGTCACTTGCGTGGTAGGAGCTTCGTCGGCCGCGGCAGCCAGCGGTTTGAAACTCGCCGCACCGACAAGTGCGAGGATCAAGATGATCGGGATCAGTTTCATGCGGAAAACTCCATGCGTGGATTGTGCGAGCGCCCTCTCCTGACTGAGCAATGCAGCCGAGCCCCGGGATGGCCGAATCACCTGCGGCAAATACAGCAGTTGCAGTTCAAGCCTTATACCATAGGGCTTTCTGCCGTCTTGCGTCAGATAAACCACCTGTAGTAGAATGAGTTTACCTAACAAATCCCTGGGAGAGTCGGAAAATCGTGATCAACGGCCAGACGCCAGGCGTCGACCAACTCGATCTTCAGCTTCTGGACGCCTTGCAGCGAAACGGGCGATCGACGTTTGCTGAGCTCGGCGAACTCGTCGGCCTCAAAGCAGCGTCGGTGCACGAGCGGGTGAAACGCCTTGAGGCGCGCGGGTTTGTCCGCGGTTACGCTGCGCGGCTGGACGGCCGGCGGCTTGGTCTTTCTCTGACCGCTTTCGTGAGCTGCTACACGTCGGCCGAGACGGACTATGACGAGTTCAACGCCTCAGTCATGGCGCTGCCGGAAGTATGTGAAGTGCATAGCGTCGCGGGTGAAGAGAGCTTCATCATCAAGGTCATGACCAAGTCGACCGGCGAGCTTGACGACTTCCTCTCGCGCCTGAAGAAGATCCCCGGGATCGAACGGACCAAGACGACGATTGTTCTCTCCACGCCGTTCGAGCGTGGCGGAATCACTTTGAGAGAGGATGGCGTGCCGCAGGCTCGCCGTCTACGGAGTGTGCGCTGATGTCAGACACGACGACTATCGCCCAAAAAACCCAGAACGGGGCCGTGACGCAGCCGGTGAGGGCGCTCAAACCTCCCGCGGGTCCTGAGGCCTTCGAGCACAAGAATCTGCGCCAAGGGGAATTTTGGCGAGACATCCCCGCGTACAAGGACGTCGATGAGGCGACGTTCCTCAACCACTTGTGGCAATACCAGCACTCAGTCAAAACGCCGGAAGAGCTGCATGATGCCGTGCAAGAGCTGGCACCGCCGGACTTCATGGAAGACCTGCGCGCGGGCTTCCACAAGGCGCCGATGAACGTGCGCATCTCGCCGTACATGCTCTCGCTCATCGACTGGAAAAATCCGTACACCGATCCGCTCCGCATTCAGTTCATCCCGCTCGCCTCACGGCTATTGCCCGATCACCCGAAACTCTCGCTGGATTCGCTGCACGAGCAAGAAGATGCGCCGCTTCCCGGTCTCACGCATCGCTACGTGGACAAGGCGCTGTTCTTGCCGATCAATACGTGCCCTGTATACTGTCGTTTCTGTACACGCTCGTACGCCATCGGCGGC
>JAFANK010000154.1 GCA_019232725.1 Vulcanimicrobiota bacterium
CGCAAAGTCGCCATCTCGCGCTTCTGCCGCACGCTCGGCGCGCTGCTCCAATCCGGCGTCCCGATCATGCAAGCGCTCGAGATCGTGGGCAAGGCCTCGGGCAACGAGGTCATCGCGGAAACGGTCAACAAGGTGCGCGAATCCGTCCGCGAGGGTGAGTCGATCGCCGTGCCGCTCAACTTATCCGGGCTCTTCCCACCGCTCGTGACGCAGATGGTCTCGGTCGGTGAAGAGACCGGTAACCTTGACGGCATGTTGCAGAAGATCGCCGACTTCTACGATGTCGAGGTCGAGTACATGCTCGCCTCGCTGACCTCGCTGCTCGAGCCCATCTTGATCCTGGCCATGGGCTTTGTGGTCGGCTTCATCGTCATCTCGGTCTTCCTGCCGCTGTACCAGATCATCGGCAACATCAAGTAGCAATGGCGCTGCAGGCCCTGCAGCCGCAGGGTGATGCGACGGAGTTCGAGGAGTACGCAAAGACGCGTGCGCTCGAGCTCCGTGATCGCATCGTGCTGGCGCACATGCCGCTCGTCAAGTCGATCGCCGGACACTATGCAGCCGGGCAGGCGCAACGTGACGATCTTGAACAGGTCGGCTGCGTCGGCCTCATCAAAGCGGTCGAACGCTACGACCCCACTTTAGGGGTGCCGTTTGAGGCGTATGCGCGCACGGTCGTCTCCGGAGAGATCTTCCACTACCTTCGCGACTTGGCTCCCGTACTACGCGTGCCACGCTGGTACCGAACCCTTAATAGACGGTTGCATGAATCCCACGACCGACTCATCGTCACGCTCGGTCGCGCCCCGACACACGAAGAGCTGGCCACCGACATGAACATACGCGTCGAGGGCGTCAAAGAGATCCTACGGCTGCGCGACACCTACAATCTCATGTCGCTGTCGGAACGCGCGGAAGGCACCGAGGGACCACCGCGCCTCGAGGCCATCCGCAGCTCACGCCACCTCACTTTTCGGTTGCCGGTAGAAGACCGCATCGTGCTCGACAAGGCGCTCGATCGCCTCGCCGATTTCGAGCGCCGCGTGGTCGATCTGTTCTTCTACAAAGACCTCACGCAGACGGAGATCGCACGGCGGCTAGGCTTCTCGCAAAAACACATCTCCCGCACGCTTGCCACCACCTTACGGAAGCTCAAAGAAGACCTTCGTTGAGCGATCGCCCGGCGCACAACCAGCCCGCGGATGACCGCATCGGCTGGGCGGCTCTCGCTTTTGCGTTGCTGCTCGGCACGGCCCTGCGCGTCTGGCATCTGACATTTTCAAGCCAGCATACCGACGAGGCATTCACATTCGCCATCTCGAGCTTGCGCATTCCCGCGTTGCTCGCAGCCGTCGCCACGCGCGACTTCCACCCGCCGCTGTTCTACCTGGCAACGCACGCGCTCATGGTGCTCGTCCCCAAGCCACAATGGGACTACCGCATCGTCACCGCCGCGTTCGGAGTGGTCACGATCGCGTGCGTATGGGGGGTGACGCGCCGCTTCGGGGGGCCGGTCGCTGCGGCCGCTGCCGCGTTCATCGTCGCGCTCGTGCCTGCGCTCGTGCAATACGACCGCATCTATCGGATGTACGCGGTCACAACCGCGCTGGCCACCTTGAGCTACTGGCTGCTGCTGGAGATCGAACAGTCGACGACGACGCGCAGGCAATGGCTCGTCCTCGCATATGCTGCGATCGCGATCGTCCTGCCCTATATCGACTATCTCGGCGGCCTGGTGGTCGCAGTGCAGATGTTGTACGCGCTCGCGCGAAGGCCGGTACTGACAAGCGTCCTCGTCAGCGGCGCAGCAAGCGCGCTCGCATTTGTTGCGTGGCTGGGGCCGTTGCATGAGCAACTGCCGCTTGCCGGTTTTGCGATCTCGCATCCCGGCCTGGACACAGGTCTGCTCGCAAGCTTTCAGGCCGCATTCGCCGCAGGCGTGCCGCCGGGGTGGCTTGCATGGCCCGGCGGCGCCGCGGCGCCGTTTGTCTGCGTGGCCGCAATCTCAGGCGTCGGGATGTGGCTGGGACGGCGGACGGTCTTGCCATGGTGGCTGGGCCTGCTGTGGCTCCAAGTGGGGCTCTCGATCGTGCTCGGCAAGAATCTCGCCTATTTCCCGCGTTATCTGCTGATCGACATTCCGCCGCTGTGCGTGTCGCTCGGCCTGTGCATCGCGAGGTTGTGGTCCACGCAGCGTCGAGCACTTGCAGCAGGATGTTGCGCGGTGGTTGTCGCGTTTTTGGGAGCCACTGCCAGTAACGTGTTGCTCGACCCGTATTATCAATTTCCGGACTGGTATGCGCTCAATGGTGTGATGTTCGATGCCGAGCAGCCTGGGGACGCGATCATCTTAGACGCGGGCTATGAAGCGCTCGCGGTAAAAGATTTCACCGCGTTTCGCAATCGCACGACCTTGCTCTTTATGAACCCGTCAGACTTCGCGCCCATACTGCGATGGGTCGCAAGCCATCCCGACCGTCGGGTCTGGTACGTCGAGCATCAGCAGTATTACTGGGATCCGCAACGGCGCATCGCTGCGGCGCTTCGCACGCGACCGGTCGTGCTTGCGCGCCGCTGGCCGCGACGTTGGCCCGTTGACGATGTCTCCGTGATGCTGTTCGACAAAGTGCCGATGACAATACGGTGATCCACACCGCTCCCGCCACGCCGGCCAGCAAACGCGCCTACGTGTGGCTTGCGGCTGCGCTCGTCATCGGTGCGTTCTGCCGCTTTTGGGATCTCACCGGACCGAGTCTCTTCATCGACGAAGGTTTTGTCTTCCATATCGCCGAGCATCCGGTGCCTGAACTGCTCCGTCTGGTCGCGTACACCGATTTTCATCCGCCGCTGTTCTATCTGGTCACCCACGAGCTCATGCGAAGCGTGCATTGGCCCTTGTGGTCGTACCGCTATCTCACCGCGGCCTTTAGCCTGATCGGGATCGCGGCCACGTGGGGCATCGCGCGGCGTTGCTTCGGTGATGTGGCGGCGGCGGTCGCGGCAGTGGCGCTCGCGCTCCAGCCGGCGCTCATCGAATTCGACCGGCTGTACCGCATGTATGCCGTGCTGGTCGCGCTCGGTGCGCTGTCATGGTGGCTTTTATTGCGTGCGATGGACGCTTCGGCCCGTGCGCGCATCTGCTGGTGGCTTGCCTATGGCATAGGCGCGATCGCTCTGCCATACGTGCAGTACTTCGGCGCGCTCGTCGTCGCGAGCCAAGCGGCGTTTG
>JAFANK010000210.1 GCA_019232725.1 Vulcanimicrobiota bacterium
ATGGGCACGATCACCGGCAACACACGAAGACGCGTGCGGTCAAATGCTCCATCCGCCGCGATGGACCATGCGGCTGACGGTCCGAGCGCGTACGCGTGGAGATTGGCATCGGCCATGCCGTCTTCGGCGACGAAGGCTGCGCTCGAGATGAAGTAATCGAGCAGTGAGGCGATGTCGACGTGCGCCGCGTGCGCTCGCATGTCACCGACGCCCAAGATCGCATCCTGTCTGTAGGAGCCCGAGACCGTGCTCTGCCGCCGCGCAGCGAGGATGCCGCTAAACGTTCCCGCGGACACGCCATCGGTGTTGACGCGTATCCGCGCCTCGAGCCCGTGCAGCCCGAATGCCCGGCCTATGCGCGCTGGAGCGTAGTCGTTCTCAAAATCAATCGTGCTATTGCGGACGCGCAGCGACCCCTGCACGCCAAGCGCGGTATTGGGGCGCCCGCCCGATGCCGGCGCACCGCCTGATGCACCGCCGCCAAAAGCGTTTGCGAGATCGAATGAACCGTTAGCCGCCCTTCGCACGATGAGATGCAGCCGGTCGACGTCGAGCCCCTCTACCAAAAGACGCCGTCCCTGCAAACGATACGAGACGGAAAGCGACGTGACGCTGAGCACCGGCCGGCGCTGGCTGTCATCGATGGCCAGATCGCGCACGTCGAGGCGATGGCCGTCGATGCGCACATCGGCGGTCGTGAGGCGCAGACCCTTGGTCGACAGATACGCCGCGAACAGCGTCCGAGCGGCGAGGGAGCGCAGTGGCGGCGTGATCAGGACGATGCTGCAGCCGAGGACGACGAGCACGGCGGCCAGCGCAACCCACCGACGTGTTGTGGCGCGCATGTATCCATAAATATTCCCAGCCTTCGCGCTGCAAAACGGCGCGGGACGCCGTCACTGACTCGTCCGTCCCGCGGGCCTGGCTCTGCGACCGGCCGATAACATGCATACAACCTCTGCGATTGACCACGCCGACGACATGACGCAAACAGACGACGACGCAGCGCTTGAGATCCTCGACGGCGGTACTGACGCCGGCTGGCGTGCCGCGCCCGGCGCACGTGCGGAATATCCGGTTTTCATACGAAATGGAACCGACGACTGGCATGAGATCGACGTCAGCATCGCCGATCCGGTCGACTGGGTCAGCATCAAACCGGCGAGGCTGAGCATAGCGCCGCGAGCTGAAGCCCGCACAACCATCACCTTTTCGGTTCCTCGCGGCACGAGGATCGCGGCCGGTGATCATGAGCTGCGCATCGTGCTCCACGACTTCGAAGGCACGCGGTTTGGCCAGATCGTCAGTTCCGTCAACATCTTGCCGGCATATAACCTCGCGATGTCGTTATCGTTGCGCGGCCCTCTGTTGCGGCGAGGTATGGTGGACGGCATTGTCGTGCGGTGCCGGCTGATCAATCGAGGCAACGATGAATGCAGTCCGCTCTTACGTCCAGACCCAGATGCGTCGCTGCGCTTTCAGGCGCCGCTTGTGCGCGTGCCTGCTGGCGGTGACGTCGCCTTTGATATCGAGGCGCAGTGGACGATGGACGCATTGCCATCGTACCCACGCTCGTTCATCATTTATGGCACGTATCAAGGCGGTGAGGCGAGCGCTGCCATCCCGTGGACCGAGATAGCGGCCTGTCTGGGCACGGCACTGCCACCGCTTGCCATCCCTGAAGAATTCCCTGGGATCTTGCCTCCGCGCAGCATGGTCTCGATGGCAGCGGTGCCACAAATCGAGCAAGCAGCTGGACAACCCCGAACCGTAGCGTCCGCAGTTGAAGCGCTTGCGCCTCACGCATCGGCCGTGCGAGTGCAGATAAACGGTGCGCCCGCAGGACATGTCGTGCACGGGCGGCGGCTCCATCCGTGGTGGCCGCCCATCGAGCGATTTGCAGGCAGACTGGTCGTCAAACCACTTCCATCTTTGGTTGCGGTCGCGATCGCCGCCCTTGTCGTCATCGCGCTGCTGTCGCAGCGGATGGCGCAATCGCCGGGTCCGGACCCTATCGGGGATTTTGCCCTCTTATCTCACCCATCAGCGTCGCACACGGCTCGCGGACGCATCCCGTCGATAAGCGCTCTTCATCGACGTCCGTCTGCAGCGCGGACGCATGATGGCGGAGAAGCCGCTGCGGTGGGCTTGCCGCGCTTACCGTCGCCGCACCAGTACTACGCCGTGGCGAGGCCGCAGCGCAGCGCCGCGCAACCGCGGTTGGTGGCGTCGAGCGGCGACGCGTGGCGTGGCTGGATCACGCACGTATCAGCCACCAATGTGAAAGTCTACGATCCATCCCAAAGAGCATGGCGCAGTTTTGTGCTCTTGCCGGGTTTTCGCAGCGTCTATGCTGCAAGACCGCGCCGGCAGGTTGCACTCAGCGATCTTCGGACGGGCGCAGCGGTGCAAGTGCTCTACTCGTATATCTTCGGGATGCGCCGAGCGCGGGAGATCGATCTCTTGAGCACGCGCTAGGAAGCGCCGCTTGCCTTCACCGACCCGAACAGGCGTAGATCGAACAGGACCGGTGTCGCCTTGCCGATTTTGACTCGCGCAATGTCGGGGTGCAACGGGTTCAGAAGATAGTTATTCTCCACCGTGACGATGGCTGATGGCACGACGAGCACTGCGGTCTTGCCTCGAGCGATCCATGCGTCGCCCAACGTGCGCAGCGCTTCGACGGGCGGATCGTAACGCTGCCAGCGAGCGGGCAGCTTGGCGATGGCAACGGATTCGCGGCTGACGTCATCGGGCACGTCGGCCGAGATCGCCATCACGTCCTTAGGCGCGTGGACGAGACTTGTGTGCGCGAAATACTCGAGCATAGCAAGCGCAAGGGAGGCACTTGTGTAGACGACGCGGACGCCCGGGCTGTTCCACCGCCCGCCGGCAAGCCGTGCCCCTTCTCCCGTGAACGCATCTGCAAGCCGGCGTTTGCGCACCAGCCGCCAGACGCGCACTAACTCACGCCACCGTAGTCCAGTCGGAGCAATATCTGCTCGACCCGGCGCACGCCCGCGTCGGTATCCAAAAAGCCGACGGGCGACTTGCCGCCGAGGGCGACGATGGGCTCGTGCAGCCATGCGATCGCGGCCGCTTTCCGACCCGAGAACACGTCGAGCGCGAGCGCGAGCACGCGCGCCAGCCGCACGGCACGGTCTGACTCGACCGTGCCCAGCAATTGCTTCCCCTTCTTGCGTGCGAGCGTGCGGCCCGAGATGCCGAGCGCAGCCGCCAGCTGCGCCATCGAGAGACCACCAGCTTCGGCCAACCGCAGGGCAGAGCCAGCCGGCAGCCCCTTGCGCGTCACCTCGACGAGGTCGTTGCCGACGGCCGGCACACCTAAGACTTTTGCTACGGCTGCTCCCGTCATGGGGACAATTGTCTCATCGTAACTGCCAAATGTCAAGTCAGGTCGTGCTGGCTTGGTCGTCTGCGCACTCGGCCAACGTCAGCAGCCCCCACCCGATGTCATCGTCACCGACGCCGTAAAAGATGTCAAACGCTCCATCGTCCGCCGCGGTATCGTGATCGAGCGCAGTCGGAAACACGACTTGATCCACAAAGCCGCGGGTCTCCACTCGCTCTTGCGGCACAAAGAGCGGCGAACGAGAGCGGTAGAGGATACGATCGAGGCGCTCACGGTCATGGACGATCACACCTGCGCTATATCGCGCGAACAGCGGCTGACCAGGACGCTCGACGAGATCGACGCCGTGGATCACCGACAGCCAGCCTTCCGGCACCCCCACGGGCGGTGTGCCGGCGCCTACCTTGAGGTGACCCCACATGTTCCTGGGCAGCGCTAGTTCATGCGTCTCGACCGCTTCGCAGAGCTTTTCGACGTTCGAAAGGACGGCGTCCAGCGAGACGTAGCCGATCGAAATATCTTCATGCTCGCCGACCGGAACGCGCGTGCCGCCAGATTCTGCGACGTCCGCGGGCCAACGGGTTGGACGATGGTAAAAGGCAAGCGCTGCTGTGCCTCTTGGTGAGCGCACCGGCTCGGGAAAAAACGCCGCGTCTTTGTCGGCGAACGGGGCGTCGCTTTCTTGGAACCGCATCAGTCCGAGGCGTCGCCACGATATGGCATCATCGGACACGGCAATGGCAACCTCAGGACCGCGAGGACCAAACGCAGTGTACGCCATGATGAAACGATCGATCGCCGCTACGAAGGTGATGCGCGGGTCTTCGCAACCATAGCCGTCACCCCGGTTGCGCAGCTCATACGGCGCTTGCGGCTCAAGCGCATAGCCCTTCCAGGAGAACTGGGTAGTGCCATCAGCCCCTTTGGCGACGGCGAACGCACCGATGCGCGACACGTTGCCGGTTGACACGACACGGGGATACAGGCGCAAGCTGCCATCGCGCAGCCGGGCGCTGGCCGGATTGAGCAACCGTGCTTCCGGTGAGTCCGGGATGCGCAACCCGAGCGACACGTGCAACCGGCGGAAGTGCGGATGCAGGTCGATGGTTGTTGCCTCTTCGCTCTTGCGCTGGCATGATTTCGTCACCCCAAGCCCCCCACGGTCCTCACGTCGGTTGACGGTGCCTTCCGCCCTAGCCTTTTACGCCGCATGTCGCCGCTTGCTCACTCATTTTTCAGGTCGTGCCCGAAAGTGACCGCCGGCGCCTCTAAAAAGACTACCCTTAAATGCCCACGAGTGGTATGATAAAGGCGACTCTCAGGGCAAGTCGTTCGATCGGATCGGGGGGTCGTCCATGGTCACACGCATCATCGGGCGCAGTGCAGCCGGCGTCGTCGCCGTCTTAGCAACACTGAGCCTTGGCATCGTCGCATTTGCGGCGCCAACTCCAGTCACGGCAGGCCACAGTGGCCAATCAGTGTCGCCGGCTGAGGTCGGACATCAGTCGTCAACCTTACATAGTTCCAATCAATATTACGCACCATCGCGGTTCACGAACGAGCAACCGTGCGCGTCGAACCAGTCGGCGTTTTTGGATCCCTACGGCGACCCGATGATGTCTGCGACTGCACCCAGCCCGTACAATACGATTGGTGCGTTGTCTGCAGGCGGCCCGAGTCTGCTCTCCTTCTTCGGCTACGGCAATGCGAGTTTGTCGAGCTGGTGGATGTCTCCGGCTGGCCAGTACGCCGCGCAGATGGGCATGAACCCGCTCAACAGCCCGTGTGCAAATCCAGCCATGTTCCTTCCGTCTGCAAACTGGTGAGCTAGCGCTCAAGCAGACCAGTTGACCTGACATAGACGGGCAAACGCCCGTCTATGTTTGTGCATTGAGCAGGCTTCGCAAGCTCTCCAACGGACTGACGTCGATCCGGATCAGCCCGTGCTGCGGCCGGTCCATATCTAAGATCACGCCGATCACCAAGCCCAGCATGACCGCGAACAGGAGCTGCACGACAGGACTACGCCTGCCTTTGCGACCGAAATCGATGCCTAAGAGCACACCTGACACGAGCACGATGATGAGGAGCACGGCCACGATCGGCAGCGGGATCACGGCCGCCAGCGCAGCGTTGTGCTTCTCGGCAGTATCCATCGTCTCGTTGAGCGCTTGGATGAAGAGCGGCGTCATCGTGGAGTGTGGATCTTTTCGTGCGTCTTGGGTCACGAGCTGCCACATGGCGTGCTGCAGCTCACCCGAACGCCGGGTGAACGGAGCGCGGGCCTCGGCGTCTCCTCCCGCGTAAGCGAATGCGATCCGCGTCTCGACGTACTCCTTGAGCTCGGCCAGCATCCGCGGCCGCGTCGAGGCGTCGAGCAGCTGGGTGGTCGTGATCGTCTTGCCGATCGCATTGGCCTCATCGACGAGATCTGCCCGCCGCGAATCGAAGCGCGTGACGGACAGCGAGAACGAGAATGCGAGCAGCAAGCCGACGACACCGAAAGCTGCGCCGATGGTGGTCCCAAGGGGCTGGTCGTGGCCGCTCGCCGCGCCGCGCTTCCCCCACCGAAAACCTAACTCCACCGCGATGAGGAAGAGCACAGCGACGACCACCGTGACAAAGCGTGCATCGCTGGAAAGCGACATCACAAGGCCCGAGCTCATAACGGCGTCAGCTTCCTTGTGCGGGCACCGGGTCCCTCAGCAGTCTGTGTCGTCCCCTCTTCTTTATAGATAGTGAAGGATTTGGGCCGCATCAGCCCGATACGTCCCCCGATGCGAATCACGAGTCTTGCGATTCTCTTCTTGGCGCTCGCGGCTGCGAGCGTGTCAGCAGCTGCCGCCGCTCCCGTCCAATACGATCCGCAGCTGCTCGCCCTCATGAAGCAGGCGTCCATGCCGTACGCCGGGAGCACCTGGTCGATCTTCAACCATCGAGGATCGGGCGTCTTCATTTTGCTGTGGGGCCTCACGGCGCTCATCGTCGGCCTTCAATATCCCCGCCGCACCTGGTTCCGCTTCGTGCCACCGCTCATGCTGCTTGCGCTGGCCGAGTTTTTGATCTTACGCAACGATCCGATGACCTGGCCGTTGGGCCCCATCGGTTTTTGGTATAGCATGCAGTCGCCGGAGGTTTTTCAGCATCGGATTTTTATCCTGATCATCGTGTCGATGGGCGTCATCGAACTACTGCGTGCAGCCGACCGTCTTCCCACCGTGGCCGCCCGCTATGCGTTTCCTGCGGTGACGCTTGCCGGTGCCCTGTTGATCTTATTCCATCAGCACTTGGGTCCGGGTATGGAACAAGCGATGGCAGCACAAGGCATGCCGGGGATGACGATGGGCGGCCACGACCCCAACGAAACGATGGAGGCGTCCATGGCGCACATCAAACACGAGCACATGTGGTTCGCCATCTCCGGCTTCTGTCTCGTCGCTGCAAAACTGTTGGCCGATACCGGCCGGCTGCCGGGCCGGTTGGGCGCGATGCTCTGGCCGCTTTTCGCAATCGCGACCGGCGCCTACATGTTGGGCTATACGGAGTAAAGCGCTAGATCCGGTTCAAACCGGCGACCTTTGGTGCGATGACGTAGTTCAGTTGTACGAGCACGATGAACCCGATGCTTAGGTACGTGTTCAGCAGGCACAGCAGCGCACCAAAGGCGTACAAGCTCTGCGCGATCACGATCCTCCGGCGGATCGCCCCATCGAGCTCGGCCGGCGCCTCTGGCTTCACCAAACCAGTGTTCCGCGCGTAGATCCAGCTCGCGTACAGTGCAGCGCCGAGCAGGAAGATGTTGAGCCAGTACACCGCAAGCGCGGTGCGGTACGCGATAAACTCTGCGAGCAGCGCGGTCGAAAACGGCGTCAACGTCACCACGAA
>JAFANK010000235.1 GCA_019232725.1 Vulcanimicrobiota bacterium
CCGCAGGTAGTGTGTGGCGCTTGCCCTGGATCTCAAGCGGTGCCATCGAATGGACGATGAACTTACGGCCGCCCGGCGTCTCAAAGCGCGCCGCGATGATCGCGCTGTGCGCGGTCACGCCGAACGGCACGGCAGCCGTGCCCCAGAAAAAGCCGGGATTACCAAGCCATGGCGTCAAGGGATACGTGCCGGGAAAGCCTGAGATCGTGAAGACGCCATTACCCGCGGGGAAAAACTGGCTGACAAATACGACATTGATGATGCCGCCAGAGACGAAGAACAGCGACCCTGGCGTGAACAGCGAGAATCCCGGCGGATAGTAACCGAACTGCCCAAAGCCGTGCACCGGCCAGCCAAACCCTCCATATCCGCCATACCCGTAGCCGTACGGGCTATAACCGTAGCCATACCCACCGCCTCCAGCGAACGAGGTCGATGTGTAGTCGCTGACACTTCCAGCGTCAATGCGAAACGACCAGCCAGAGGTGAACGTCGCGCCGCTATCGCTGTTGCCGGTGATGGTCACCGAATGCAATCCGGTCATCATCGGTGAGGTCGGGGTGTACGACACGTACGCAGATGAGATCGTGGAGGAACCCGTGACATCCTGACCGTCGACGACCATGCGCACCGACGCTGGATCCACCGCGGACGAACCACCGGCAAAGCGTGCATAGATCGAAGGATACTCTGAGCCGACAATCGTTCCCGAGCTCGGACTCATGTCTTCAACGCTTGGCCCTTGGCCACTGTGAGAGACGGTGATGGCCGGACCGCTCGTCATGGCGGCAAAGCTCCCCGGTTTGTGGCCGGAGACGATCACGACGGTGTTGCTCGGCCCATCATAATCGACACTCACGCCGAGCGACTGCGCGACGAAACGCAGCGGTATCATCACGCGCCCGCCGAACTCGCGCGCGCCGACATCGAGATCGTACCGCTTGCCATCCACATACGCGGTGCGAGAACCAACGGTGACTTGGACGAAATGACCATCTAACGACGCCGATGCGGTCTGAGTCGCAGCATCGTAGGAGACGTGTGCACCCAAGCGTTCGAACACGCCACGCAAGGGTACGAGCACGCGGCCATCGGCGGCCAGCGCGGGCACATCCGGGGAGACGTTGGATCCGTCTATGACGATGGAGGGCGCCGCGGCCATAGCCGGGGCAATGGTGCCTAACGCCAGCGCGGCGGCCAGGAGAAATCGATAAAACGCAGACATTGCTGTACCACCTCGGTAGCCGCGAAACCGTCGCGGCCTGACGCACAGGCTCGCCCAGCCCGCGGTACTTCCGCGGGGGTGCGAGTGCTTCCGCCTTGAGGGCGGCAGAGGTGGCAGGAGGGTCTTGCCGGCCCAGCGTAACCCGGCTATAATGCGCTTAGCACTCAAGTGCTAAGACTGCTAAATCACCAGAAACAACCGTTGTAGGCACTCGCTCCGGACCGCCAACCCTTGTGTTTTGGGCGGTTTTGAGCCCGCGTGGGCTCGAGCGTCAGCTTGAGGTGCGGCCGGATGGCGTGTCGAGAAACGGTGACGTAAGGAGGAGCAAGTTCCGTGGCCCCAACCGCGACCAAAGTTGAACTCAAGCCGACCGGTGAGCGCGTCGTGCTCGAGCCGGTCGAGCCGGCAAAGACGAGCGCCGGCGGTATTATCCTGCCCGACACTGCCCAAGAGAAGACCCAAGAGGGTGTGATCATCGCCGTTGGCCCCGGCCGCAAGACGGACAAGGGCGAAGTCATCCCGGTCGACTTGAAGGTCGGCGACAAAGTCATCTACTCCAAGTATTCGGGCTCTGAGATCAAGCTCGACGGCACTGAGTACCTCATCATCAGCGAGAAAGACGTTCTCGCTGTCGTGAAACGCTAAAAGGAGCTTTCGCACACATGGCAGCCAAAGAGTTACTGTTCGACGAGAACGCGCGGCGCGCACTCGAGCGCGGCGTCAACGCCCTCGCCGACGCCGTCAAGGTCACGCTCGGCCCGAAAGGCCGAAACGTCGTCCTGGACAAGAAGTTCGGTTCACCGACCATCACCAACGACGGCGTGACGGTCGCTAAGGAGATCGAGCTTCCCAACCATTTCGAGAACATGGGCGCGCAGCTGATCAAAGAAGTCGCGTCCAAGACCAACGACATCGTTGGTGACGGCACGACCACCGCGACCGTGCTCGCACAAGCCATCTTCCGTGAAGGCCTGCGCAACGTCGCCGCCGGTTCCGATCCGCTCGCGATCAAGCGCGGCATCGAGAAGGCGGTCGAGCAGGTCGTCGAAGCGCTGAAGAAGATGAAGCACCCGGTCGAGACCCGCGAGGACATCGCCCGCGTCGCTTCGATCTCGGCCAATGACCGCGCGGTCGGCGATATCGTCGCTGATGCGATGGACAAGGTCACAAAAGACGGCGTGATCACGGTCGAAGAGTCCAAGACCACGAAGACCGAGCTCGAGCTGAAGGAAGGCATGCAGTTCGACAAGGGTTACATCTCGCCATACATGGTGACGGACCCGGAGCGCATGGAAGCCGGCCTCAACGACCCGTACATCCTCATCACCGAGCGCAAGATTTCGGCCATCGCCGACATCCTGCCGCTGCTTGAGAAGGTGGTGCAGGTCCAAAAGCCGCTGCTCATCATCGCTGAGGATGTCGA
>JAFANK010000027.1 GCA_019232725.1 Vulcanimicrobiota bacterium
TGGCTCGCCGAATTAGTCCGTTCAGCCTATCCGCCGCGGCAGCAACTCTCCGGACGTCATGAGGTTGCCGTCGAGGACGAACGAGCTCATTCTCAGGTTTCTCGCAGCGCGCTTGAAGCGCGACAACGTCGATGCGACAGCCGAGAAGGTCGGCAACGCGGTCCGGGAGCTGCAGAGGCCGATCACCGTCAGCGTGACTTCTGGGTCGGGACGTCCCGTCGGCGTGTGGGCCTCGATGAGCGGCAGCTCGCGGCTCACGTGGAGCGAGGCGACCTTGCGTTCAAACTCGCCGATGACGGCCGTGGCAAGCTGTTCAACGCGCTGCTCAGCGCAGAGCACCACGAAGTTCACGCCGCCGAGGTGGCCGACCAGGCTGTGCTGCGCATCGAGGCTCCGCGCTGCTGAGCTCAGCGTCTCGGCTAACATGTTGATGATCTCATCGCCACGGCCGAACCCGTAGCGTTCGTTGTAATGGCGTAAGTGGTTGATGTCCACGTGGAGCAAAGCGAAGGGCGTTCCCGCCGCGCCACGCCGTTCGATCTCCTGTTGCACGAGCATGCGGCCGGGCAAACCGGTGAGTGGATTGGAGTAGCGTGACACCGACGCTTGAAATTCGGTCATCGTGTGCAACAGATCGCGCACGGAGACCACGCCGGAGTAGGCGCCATTCTCCAGCACGACGATTTCGTCGTACATCTCGGACCGGCGGCGATGCACGACTTTGCGGGCAACGTCGTCGATGGAATCATTGACGTCCACGGCGAGATACGAATCGTCCATCACGAGCCGCGCAGGGCGCCGCGCGTAGATCGAATAGCCGAATTGGTGCGAAAGCCGTTCGTAGAGCTTCGTGCGGCTGACCAGGCCGACCGGCGCTCCGGCGTCGGTGAGCACGACGCTGTCGAGGTCAGGATTGCGATCGAAGATCTCCATGACTTCCATCGTGTATGCGGACGGCGCCAGCGCCGGGGCGCGCCGCGTTACCGCGGACACCGTCATGCGCTTGGGTGCCGGCGCGCTGCGGCTGGCCGAGGCGCGTTCGCGGATGAAGGCGGCGATCTCCGCCTTCGGTTCGGCGAAGACCGAGGATGGTCGCGCGAGCAAAAACCCTTGTCCGTACTCGACGCCGATCTCGATGAGCGTTGCGAGCTCCTCAACCGTCTCGATGCCTTCGGCCAGCACCTTGGCATCGATGCGGCGTGCGAAGATGATGATGGCCGAGACCAGCGCGTGCTTGGCGCGGTCGCGATCGATGTCGCGGACGAGGGCGATGTCGAGCTTGATGAAGTGCGGCCGCACTTCGGTGACGGCGCGCAGCGAGTTATGGCCTGCGCCGGCGTCGTCGATCGCGACCTTGAAACCCTGACGGTTGTAGTGCAAGAGCGTGCGCTTGAAGAGATCGAAGTCCTCGATCGCTTGTTTCTCGGTGATCTCGAGCACGATGCGCTCTTGCGCGAGGCGGTTCTGGTCCACCACATCTCGTGACAGCGCCTCGTTACGTTCCTCGAAGACGCGCGGGCTGATGTTCAAGAAGAGGTAGCAGCCGGGCGGGATGGCAGACGCGTTGGCGATCGCGCGAAAACGGCAGATGCGTTCGAGCTGGGCGGCGACGCCGCGCTCCGCGGCGGTCGAGAACAAGGCATCCGCGCTTTCCAGACGCGTGCCGATCGGACCACGCGACAGCGCTTCGTAGCCGAAGACGCTCCCATCGGCAAGCGAGACGATAGGCTGAAACAGCGTGCGGATGCGGCCCTCTTTGAGGAGCCGATCGAAGTCATCGCCGCCACCAGGCAGCGGAACGGCCGCAGTCTCATCCGCTGCGGCCGGTCTGTCGGGCTCGGCGGCAGGGAGGTCGTCGTCGCTCTCTGGCCCCTGCGGCAACGGTGTCGCGTCGCCGGTCACAAAGCCGAGGAGCCTGCGAAATCTATTGTTGAGTTTGGAAGGACTCATCGACACTCTTCACGTCGCGCACGCGACGATGCGAAATCGGCGGCGGTTGAAACACGTCGCCGCCTGGACGAACTCGGGCGTCCTACCTTAGGTTCATCGGCTAAACGAGCACCCAGGGTTAACCTTCGTCACACCCGCGGCGTCCCAGCTTCCTCTTTTGTTCCTGCAAGGTGACAAAAGGCAGCACGGCGCTCGCGGCACTTTGGGTAAGGTCATATGAAGGGCGCTCCTGCGGCCGGCAGAACCTCCGCCATGCGGCAAAGCGGATCGAAACCGCACCGCAAGCTTATAGGAGGCTTAATGGAATCCGGCCGATCCCGTCTCACCGAACCGCTCGTGCGCGATAACGGTCGCCTGCGCACGGCGACCTGGGACGAAGCACTCGAGCGCGCGGCAGCCGGGATCAAAGCTGCCGTCGATCGCAACGGGCCGAACGGGTTTGGGCTCTTCAGCTGTTCGAAGACGACGAACGAGCTGAACTTCTTGAGCCAAAAGTTCGCTCGTGTGGTCGTCGGCTGCAATAACGTCGACAGCTGTAACCGCACCTGACACGCTCCGAGCGTCGCCGGTCTGGCGGCGGTTTTCGGAGCAGGCGGCGGGA
>JAFANK010000144.1 GCA_019232725.1 Vulcanimicrobiota bacterium
CTGCGACCTGGGTCACCTGGTGGTCGACAACGGTGCGGGCCGCTCGGCTCTCGTGACGAACACTGGAGGCGCGGCGAAGGGAGCACATGTTTAGAAAGGGCGACAAGGTCGTGGTGATCGGCGTAGGGCGCAGCGGTCTTGCCACCGCCGAAGTGCTGCGTTCTCGTGGTATCCGCGTGACTGCCTATGACGACAAGCCGCTGCAGTTGCTCTCGGGCCAGACGCGCGAGGCGCTCGCGCGCATGCGTGTCACCCTTGTCGGTCCAAGCGAGTTAGAAGCGGCCATTGAAGCATCCAAAGCAGCAGTCGTGTCGCCCGGCGTGCCGCTCACCCATCGAGCGGTCGCGCGCGTCTACGACGCCGGTCGCCCCGTCATCTCTGAGATCGAGCTGGCGTACAGCCTCGCGCAGGGCCCCATCATTGCGGTCACGGGGAGCAAAGGCAAATCGACCACGACCGCGCTCATCGGGCATTTGTTGCGCAGCGCTGGGTTGCCCGCGCGCGTGGGCGGCAATATCGGCAACCCTCTCGTGCGTGAGACCGCTGACGCCGCCACCGACGAGTGGATCGTCGCCGAGGTGAGCAGTTTTCAATTAGAAGGCATCCGCTCGTTTCGGCCACGCATCAGCGTCTTGCTCAACATCTCCCCGGATCACCTCGACCGCTACCCCTCCATGGAGGAGTACGCGGAAGCGAAGTTCCGTATTTTCGCCAACCAGTCGCCAGACGACGTCTTCATCGGCAACGCGGACGACGAGTTCTGTGCTGCATTGCGCACGGGTGCCGGGCGGACGGTGCCGTGCCGGGCGCTGTGGTTCGGCACGGATGCTGCCGACCGCGGTTTGACCATCACACTCGAAGGCGACGCCATTGTCGTGCGCGACAAGCGTCGCGAAGCGGTGCTCGTCGACGTCAACGAATTGCGTTTGCTCGGACGCCACAATGTCGCCAATGCAATGGCTGCGTCAGCCGCAGCGCTGAGCGCCGGCGCGAAGCTCGCGGCGATCCGTGAGGGTTTGCGCAGTTTCGAACCGCTGCCGCACAGGCTCACGATCGTCCGTGATGACGCTGGCATCGTCTGGATCGACGACAGCAAGGCGACCAACCCTGCAGCCGCCGTCGCGGCGCTCGAATCGCTCACGCGCCCGATCATCCTCATCGCCGGTGGCAAGAGCAAGAACACGGATTTCACCACCTTCGCTGCGGCAGTGAGCAAGCGTGCCAAGCGGGCGATTCTCATCGGCGAGACCGCGCGGGAGATCGGCCAACTGGTCGAAGGGCCGACCGTCGCCTATGCGCCCACGCTCGACGCGGCGGTCGAAGACGCGCATGCGCATGCACAAGCCGGTGATGCGATACTGCTTTCCCCCGCCTGTGCATCGTTTGACATGTTCGAAAGCGCAGAACAGCGCGGCGAGCGGTTCGCTGAGCTTGCGCGAGCGCGCGCCAAGCACGACAGGGCAGCCTCATGACGACCAGGCGATCGCCCGACGCTGTGCTGCTCGCCATCACGGCGCTATTGACCGGCATCGGTATCGTGATGGTCTTTTCTGCATCGTCGGCGGTCGCGTACACGCAATTCCATGACGCCGCGTACTACCTCAAGCGCGAGCTGATCTGGGCGGTGATCGGGGCAGTGGCGCTCGTCATCGGCATGCGGCTTGACTACACCAAGCTGCGGCCGGCGGCGCCGTGGATCTTCGGGATCGCTGTGGTGCTGCTGGCGGCAGTGCTGATGCCGAGTCTGGGTTCCATCGAAGGCGGTGCGCGCCGCTGGCTTGGCGCGGGTCCCGTCAGCTTCGAGCCGTCGGAATTCGCCAAGCTTGCGCTCGTCCTGTTCGTCGCACGCCTCGTGTCCGCTCGCGCAGATGGAGCGGCCTCGTTCACGCGCGTCGGGTTTCCCGTGCTGTTCTGGGTCGGTGTCTGCTTTGCGCTCGTGATGCGGCAACCCGATCTCGGCACCGCATCCATCTATTTGCTGACCGCATTCGTGATGCTGTTCGCTGCCGGCGCCCGGCCGGAGCAACTGCTCATCGAAGCCGCGGTCGCCGTTCCGGCCATGCTGGGCTTCATCTACGCAAGCCCCTATAGGCGCGAACGCTTCTTGGCGTTCTTACATCCTTGGCGAGACCCGCAGGGAACGGGCTACCACATCATCCAGTCGCTGTACGCGCTAGGGTCGGGCGGCATCGTCGGTCTGGGCTTGGGCCAAAGCCGGCAAAAATTCGGCTACCTGCCGGCACAGCATACGGACTTCATCTTTTCTATCATCGGCGAAGAGCTCGGCTTCATCGGCGCGGTCACGGTGCTCGTGCTGTTCCTCGCGTTTGCGTACCGCGGCATACGCATCGCCATGCGTGCCGACGACCGTTTCGGCTTTTATCTCGCGACCGGCATCACGGCCTCGATCGCGCTGCAAGCGCTCATCAATATCGGCGTCGTGACGTCGTCCTGGCCAGTGACAGGCGTGCCGTTACCATTCATCAGCTACGGCGGCACGTCGCTCGTCATCACGCTCTTCTCCGTCGGGCTTTTGGCAAGCGTCTCACGTGGTGCGCGCCGGCCGGCGTCGAGCATGCCCCTGCCCCGCGCGAAAGCATCGTGATCTAATGCGGGTGCTTTTCTCCGGCGGCGGGACTGGTGGGCACATCTATCCCACGCTCTCACTCGCCCACGCGCTCCTGCACGGCGGGGCTGAAGCTGGCTTGTGCGACCCCGACCCGCGTAAGGGTGATCGGGATCCGAATGCCGTGCAGCAGGCTATTGAGGCGACCGGCGCTTCGCGCTTGCACGCGGTGCTGTTCGTCGGCGCGCAAGGCAATGTCGACGAAGAGCTGCTGACCCGCGATGACATCCCCTACAAGACGGTGCATGCAAGCCCGCTAGCGGGCAAGTCGGGACTCGCGACCGCGCTCAGCCTCGTCGGCAATGCGGCTGCGGTGGCAAGCGCATTGCCCATCGTGTCACATTTCCGGCCAGACACGATCGTGGGCAGCGGGGGTTATGCGTGTGCGCCGGCTGTGCTCGCCGGTGCGATTTTGCGTCGCGCGGGTATGCTGCCGAAGTTGCGCATCGTCCTCATCGAGCCCAACGTCATGCCGGGTTTGGCCAACCGTCGTCTCGCCCGCTACGCTGATGAAGTGTGGGGCGGCTACGCCGACTGCGACACCGCGCGACACTTCGGGGACAAATTCCGGCTCACCGGCATCGCGGTTCGCCCTGAGCTGTACACGCCGATCCCTAAAGCAGAGGCTCGGCGCAGTCTCGGGCTGGCTCCCGAGCGTTTCACTCTGCTGGTGTTCGGCGGCAGCCAAGGCGCGCGCTCGATCAACCTGGCGACGAGCGGCATGGTGGCACGCCGGCGCTTACCGCCGGACTGGCAGATCTTGCACCTCACGGGCCGTCGCGACTACGATTGGATGGTGGCCGAGCGCAAACGCGAGCCGAACGAGAACAACTACCATCTCATGCCCTACTTGGACCGTATGGCGCTCGGGTACTGGGCGGCCGACTTGGTCCTGTGCCGTTCCGGCGCGTCAACGCTCGCTGAGGTGTGCACGGTAGGCTTGCCGGCGATCTTCGTTCCCTATCCGCACGCGAGCGAAGATCATCAGCGCGCGAACGCTGATTATTTTGTCGATCGCGGGGCGGCGTGGTCGATTGTGGACGGCATGCTGACGCCGGATTCGCTGTACTGGACGCTCATCGATACCGCAGAGCCTGATAAGTTCCGCTCCATTGCGATCGCGTTGCAGCGCATCGCGCGACCCGACGCGGTCGTGACTATGCTCTCACGTTTGCTCGACACAGGGCCGACCGTCGTGCTCGCCTAAATCGTGGAGTCGAGATGAAGCGTTCGCACCGTCAGGTGCATTTCGTCGGTATCGGCGGTATCGGCATGAGCGCTATTGCGCGCGTGCTGCTGGCGCTGGGCGTCAGCGTTTCGGGTTCCGATCTCAAGATGAACGGCACCCTCGAGAAGCTGCGCGGCTTAGGCGCGACGGTCACCTTAGGTCATGCGTCGGAGAACATCAAAGGCGCCGATGCGGTCGTCATCTCGTCCGCCATACCACCGGACAATCCCGAGGTCATCGCCGCGCTGCGGGCCGGTATTGTCGTCATGCAGCGCGCGGAGATGCTGGCGGAGATCATGGCCGACAAACGCGGCATCGCGGTGTCCGGCACGCACGGTAAGACCACCACCACCTCGATGGTCGCATCGGTGCTCGATGCGGGCGGTTTGGCGCCGACCGTGCTCATCGGCGGCGAGGTCAACGATTTGGGAGCCAATGCGCGACTGGGCGCGGGCGATATCGTGGTCGCTGAGGCCGATGAAAGTGATGCATCGTTCTTACGTCTCAAGCCGACGTGCGCGGTCGTGACCAATATCGAAAATGATCACCTCGGCTACTACCGCGATCTCGAGCATCTCATCGAGACGTTCAGCGCCTTCATCGAGCGCGTGCCGCCCGACGGCTGCATCGTCGCGTCGGCGGATTGCCCTGCGGTCGGCGAACTGTTGCGCCGATTCCACCGCTCGCCGAGCCTGCTCGGCGATCCCGAGATCCTGACCACCGGATTTGATCCGGCCGCTGACGTTCGCGCGCACGATCTCGATCTTGCGGACTTCGGGTCGTCGTTTGCCGTGACATCGCGCGGCGAAGCACTGGGGCAGATCGCACTACGCGTGCCCGGCCGGATCAATATCGCAAATGCGCTGTCGGCGGTGGCGGTCGGCATGCGCTTCGGCGTGAGCTTTGAGGCAATCGCGCGCGCGCTCGCGCGCTTCCGTGGTGTTGCCCGGCGATTCCAGGTCCTGTACGATAGCCAGTCGCTGCTCGTGGTCGATGATTACGCCCATCATCCGACTGCGGTCCAAGAAACGATTGCGGCCGCGCGGGCGTATTGGCCCGGGCGTATCATCGTCGCGTTTCAACCGCACCGCTATAGCCGCACTGCGTATCTCATGCGCGACTTCGCCCGTGCGCTTTCGCGAGCGGATGAGATCCTTGTAGCCGACATCTATCCAGCTGGCGAGCTGCCGCTGCCGGGCGTACGATCCGAATCGATCGTGGACTTCATCCACGATCTCGATCCCGATAAGATCGCGACGCACGTGCCCAAGCCTGCAGACGTCCTCGCCTATTTGCAGCGGACGATCAAAGCGGGCGATCTCGTGCTCACGCTCGGTGCAGGCGACATCGGTGGCGTCGCCCACGAGCTTGCGGCGGGGTTTGCAGCGGTCGACGCCGGCGTCGCTAATCTCTAACCGAGGCAGATCGTGAGCGCGGCATCGTCGGTTCCGGGTCAGGCACTGGCGTCCGCACATCGCGAGCGCTTACGCACGCTGCTGGGTGCATCAGTCACCTTCGACGAGCCCCTGGCTCCTAAGACCTCGATGCGCGTCGGCGGTCCGGCGGCTGCGTTCGCGGTGATCCGCGACGTAGCGACGCTCGTGGCCGTGCTCAAGTTCTGCGTTGCAGAGTCCATCGCGTGGACTATTTTGGGCTTGGGGAGCAACGTGCTCGTGCGCGACGCGGGGTTTGCCGGTCTCGTCATCCGGCTGGCCGGCGCGTTCACGATGATCACGGTGAACGGCACGACGGTCCGCGCCGGCGGCGCCGCGCCGATGGTCGCGGTCTGCCGCGAAGCGGCGAAGGCGGGGCTCACCGGTGCCGAGGCGCTGGTCGGGGTTCCCGGTACGGTTGGTGGCGCTGTGCGCATGAACGCCGGCACGAACGTCGAGATCGGCGAGTTGATCCGGGCCGTTGAGGTCGTCATCGCTGGCGAGGAAGCACAGACGTGTACGCTGCCAGAATTCACCTATAGGAACTCCACGCTCGATCGCCGCGCAGTCGTGTGCGCCGCGGAGCTTGTCTTGGGCGTGCACGATAGCGCCGGCGTGCACAAGAAGCTGCTGCAACACATCGAACGGCGCAACGCGACCCAACCGCTCGAATTGCCGAACTCAGGCAGCATCTTCCGCAACCCGCCCGGCGACTACGCTGCTCGGCTCATCGAGACAGCCGGCTGTAAGGGCATGCGCGTTGGGGGCGCCGAGGTGTCGCACAAACACGCGAACTTCATCGTCAACCGCGGCGGCGCGACCTGTGCTGACGTGCTCGCGCTCATCGACCAGGTGCGCGACACGGTCGAGCGCAGACATGGCGTAACGCTCGAGCTCGAGGTCCACTTGCTCTGATTGTACCGGGGCACGCTCGCGCAAAGCCGTCCGTCGCCGTCCTCATGGGAGGCACGTCGGTCGAGGCCGAGATCAGCGTCCAGACCGGTACCGGCGTCTTGGCCGCACTCGAGGCGCTTGGCTATCCCGCCACTCGCATCGACCATGGGCCGGATTTCGTTTCGAAACTGCAGGCGGCGCAGCCGGCCGTCGTCTTCAATGCGCTGCATGGCGGCGACGGCGAGGATGGCACCGTGCAGGCCGTGCTCGAACACCTCGGTCTACCGTATCAGGGATCCGGTGTGCGCGCGTGCGCCATCGCCATGGACAAGTGGGTGTCCAAAGCGATCTTGCGCGCGCTGGACATTCCAACACCGCGCGGCGTTCGCATGACGCAAACGCAGGCGCTAGCCGCCGACGCGATGCAGCGCGTTGGGCTGCCGTGCGTCATAAAACCACGCGCGCAAGGTTCTGCGGTCGGTGTGACTATCGTGCGCGACGCAGCGGCGTGGCCGGATGCCGTGCGCGATGCAACGGTCGGTAGTGACGAGATCCTTATCGAAGAGTACATCGAGGGCAGGGAATTTACGGTTGCGATCCTCGAGGATCGTGCGCTGCCCATCGTCGAGATCACGCCGCATGACGCGTTCTACAGTTACGCTGCAAAATACACACCCGGCGGCAGCACGCACACGGTTCCCGCCCAACTCCCGCCTGCGCAGATCGAGCAGCTCCAGCGCGCTGCGCTCGCGTTCCATCAGGCGCTGGGAGCGCGGGACTACTCCCGGATCGACATCTTGCTCGATCGGGCCGGACGGATGGCGGTGTTGGAGTGCAATACGCTCCCCGGGCTGACGCGGCTTAGCCTCTTCCCGGACGCAGCCCGGGCTGCCGGGCTATCGTATGAAGGCCTGGTCGAGCGCCTGGTGCTGTGCGCGCTGTCACGCGGCCGTCCCTGACACCCTTGGTCGCTGCCGAAGTAGTATAATGTAGACGCGCATCGCGGGCGTCT
>JAFANK010000280.1 GCA_019232725.1 Vulcanimicrobiota bacterium
TCCCTGCGTGAAAATCCAGGCTACTACTTCGCTTGCGGGCTGTGCTTTTTGGGGCTCAAGCCGCACGAGACCCAGTGGCTGGCATCGTTCATCGCCGCCGAGCAGGCGCGCCGCCGCGCCGCTGCCGCCGCGCACGCGGCCGACACCGCCGCCAAATAATCCCCAGAAATCAAATGTGGGGGCGGCACTTTACGTGCCGCCCATGTAGGGGCAGCACTTTACGTGCCGCCCATCCCATATGACACGCGATTGGGCCGCTCAAGCGTGACACAAATCACGTGTGCGCAGAGTCATACTCCAAAGGAGACCTCTGCTCATGACGGCGGCTTACCGGAGCCTCGTATGCTGAGCTCGCTGCGGAAGATGTTCGCGGCGCCCCGACCGGCGGCATACCATCGCCGCTGGCCGCGTATCCTCATGAGCGAGCCGGCGCGCGTCACCGAGCGCAATGCGCAAAGCCAGGCAGCCTTGCTCGAGCAGATCTGTGCGGGCGGTGCCCGGGTCAAACTTTCCAAGCGCCTCGCACCCGGCACGACCATCGGCATTGCGTTCAAGACCAGTGCCGGCGAACGGACCTACGATCTCCACGCCATCGTCGTCCATGCCAACAAAGAGGAACGTGGATTCAGCTGGCGCTGCGGCGTCTGTTTTGTGGATACCGACCCAACTGAGACCCAGCGGCTGTCCGCATTCGTCGACGCGGAGCGCACGCGCCGCCAGCACGGCGTTGCCATGTCGCGTGTTTAGAGCGAAACGGAGTCTCCTTCAGGCGCGACGCGCCAGAAATACATACTGTATCTGACGCTGCGTGACGCGTGTATCTTGTGGCGCGATCGCTGCAAGCCGCTTCTCGAGCTCCTCGAGGAACGCCACCCGCTTTGACCCCAGCACTTTTCGGATCTTCTCGCGAGAGCGCTGATAGCCGACGAACTCCGAGGCGCTGCGCGCAAGCTCGAACTCCACGAGCAGCTTGCGAGCATCCACAAAAGGTTTCGCCCCGGTTGGCTCTCCCTGCGCCGCTGCAAACTCCCAGAACACGGGCCAACCGGCTTCGTGCTCGTCAGCATGATCGCGCGAGCGCACGGCGGCTGCATCGCCAAGCCATTCCCGGATGATTCCTTCGCAGGCTTGGGTGAACGGGTCAGTGCGGGCTGCGTGCTTCCAGAAGATCGCGATCGCGCCGCCCGGCCGAAGCACGCGCGCACATTCGGCAAAAGCAGCGCGTGGTTCGAACCAATGGAAGGCTTGCGCACACGACACCAGATCGAACGATGCGTCGGACAGCGGTAACTGCTCCGCACGGCCCTCGACAAACGTTGCCCGAGATCCCGGAGGCAGCGATGCCTTGGCTTGTTCCATCATGACGCTCGCGATGTCGACGCCGACCACTTCGAAACCACGGCGCAGGTATGCGGTCATGCCCAAGCCGGTGCCGCACGCCAGATCGAGGACGCGACCGCCAGGCGCTGTGCCAGCATAACGGATGATGCTATCGAAGAGCTCGTCAGAATACGATGTACGGAAACGCGCATAGTCGCCGGCGAGTGAATCAAAGTCGGGGCGTTCAGGCGCTCCGGCCGGCGTCGTGTCAGCCATGAGAGGGCTGTACGCGGCGAGGCCGAGAACGGCCTTCGTCATGCAGGCCACCGCCGCTATGCGTGTCCGCATCTTCGCGTGCACCATCATCGCCGTGACCGTAGCCGGATGCACGCGCGTTACCACGCAGGCGACCCTCGAGGGTCACCACAAAAACCCCTGGACGCATGCGGGGATCTTGCGCATCGGCGACACGCGCGTCCCCGACAATCTGAACCGCATGCTCGGCACGCTCACGGTCGACACCGAGATCGACAGCTTGTGGTGCGCGCATCTTTTTGTGGTCGACGAGAAAGAGGCGCTGCGACCCGAGCTTGCCACCGTCGTGCCCACGCGCGCCAATGGCGGCATCAGCGCGGACGGGCGCACGATCACCTACCACTTGCGCCCCGGCGTGCTCTGGCAGGACGGCGCACCATTCCAAAGCGATGACGTGCGGTTCTCCTGGCAGCAGGTGGTCAATCCGCTCAACACCGTGCAATCAACGGACTACTACGATCAGGTAGCCTCGATTCAAACGCCGGA
>JAFANK010000125.1 GCA_019232725.1 Vulcanimicrobiota bacterium
CTTGCTTCCATGCGTGAGATGACCGCCGTGATCGAGTGCCGTGCCCATGATGGTGTCACCGGGCACAAGACTTGCGAAATACACTGCCATATTGGCCTGCGCACCGGAGTGCGGCTGCACGTTTGCATATTCTACGCCGAAGAGACGCCGCAGGCGCTCGACCGCGAGCGTCTCAACGATATCGACGTATTCGCAGCCGCCGTAGTACCGTCGGCCCGGGTAGCCTTCTGCGTATTTGTTGGTCAACACGCTGCCGGCGGCTTCGCGTACCGGTGCGCTGACGTAATTCTCAGATGCGATCAGCTCGAGGTTGTGCCGTTGGCGATCTTCCTCGAGCTCAATAGCCTTGGCCACATCAGGGTCAGTACGAGCCAGGTACGTCTGTTCCAGCGTCCGTGCGTTCACGCGGTCGACCCCTTGCTGGCGGCCTGCGCCCCATTTGACGGCGTGTAGTCGTCAAGTTCTCGCGCGCGTCGCTCGTGGCGCCCGCCCTCAGCTTTCGTCTGGAGCCACACGTCCAAGCACTCACGCACCATCTCCCAGCCGGTGAGGCGTTCTGCGAAGCAGATGACATTGCAGTCATTATGCTCGCGTGACAAACGCGCGGAGTATGGCTCGGCGACGGGCGCAGCCCGCACGCCTTTCACCTTATTCGCGGCGATGGCGACCCCGATGCTGGAGCCGCAGACGAGCACACCACGATCGCATTCTCCGCCCGCGACTGCCTCGCCGACTTTAAAACCGATGAGCGGATAATCGACGGGGTCCGTCGAGTAGGTCCCGAAATCCACGACTTCGTGCCCGAGACCACGCAGGTGATCCGCGATCATCCCCTTGTAGCCGAAGCCGGCGTGATCGGCTCCGACAGCGATGCGAAACGTCTTGCTGTTCATGGCCACGACAGGGCATCGTTCTCCTCGGCGGTTTCGGCTTCCTTACCGCACGATGGTTTCACTGTTCCACGTTTTCGAGCGCCTCGAAGATGGCGGGCATCGAGGCTTGCAGCCGGTCGCGAACCGCGCGGACCTCTGCGGCGTCGCCGCCGATCGGGTCGAAGACATCACCAAGACCGGTGACGTCGTTGAAGCTCATCACCTTCTCGCGCTGGGCTCGGAATGCGGCGTGTAAGAGGTCACGCTGCGCATCGGTCATGGTGACGACAAGCGTCGCACGCGCGATCAACTCAGGATGCGCAGGCTGCGACCGGTGATGCTCGAGCGACAACCCGATCTCGCTGATGGTCGCTTGCGCGATGCTTGCAGCGCCATAGCCGAACAATGCGTGCGTACCGGCGCTTGCCACTTGCACGGAAAGCCCGCGGCGCTGCGCCTCGGCGGCCGCGATGACTTCGGCGATCGCGCTCCGGCA
This sequence comes from Vulcanimicrobiota bacterium, assembly GCA_019232725.1. Taxonomy (GTDB): domain Bacteria; phylum Vulcanimicrobiota; class Vulcanimicrobiia; order Eremiobacterales; family Eremiobacteraceae; genus JAFANK01. Next base: position 1,369 of record JAFANK010000125.1, read on the forward strand.
CGCGTTGTGCTGGCAAACGAAGACCAGCAATGGGTCGTCAGACATGCGTACGATTCCCGAGTTCCCCGAGCCGTCTATGGCACCCTGGAGAGCATCTCCCGGAGCTCTGTTTGTGTTGGCAGCGATGGAATCGCTCCCACCTTCGTGCATGCGATGGCGCCCGCGACGCAGCCGGCGCGCGCTGCGTCAGCCACGGCATCCGCGGACAGCTGGGCGCCGTAGTGACCACAAAGGCACCAGAGAACGGCTGCCATCATCGCATCACCGGCACCAGTCGTGTCCACGACCTCGACCTTTGGTGCTGGAATTGTTCCTTCACGTCCATCGCACCACCAGGTGCAGCCGCGCGCGCCACGTGAGAGGATCACAGCGCGCGTGTTGTCGCTCACAAGCCGCGGCGCATCGGCCGGGCCCAGCCCCATCGCGTCGAGATCTTCTTCCGAAAGCTTCACAAGATGTGCGAGCGCACATCCCTCGCGTAACGATCGCGCGAGTGCTGATTGCGATGCAAAAAGCGCCGGCCGTGCATTTGGATCGAAGCTCACGAATTTTCCAGCGGCGCCGGCTTGCGCGGCGATGGTCGTGCACGCGGAACGTGCCGGTTCGCTGCTCAAGAGCACGCCGCCGAAGTGCAGGATGCTGGTGCTCGCAAGCGATGCGTCGGGCACATCGCCAGCAGTCAACCGGCTGTCGGCGCCGGGCTCGCGAACAAACTCAAATCCGCGCTGCCCTGCATTCGAGCGTGCGACGAACGCGAGCGTCGTATGCTCGTCGACGGTGCGAACGTCGCGGACATCAACGCCCTCATCTGCAAGCGTGCGCAGCAAAAAACGTCCGAAAGCATCGCGGCTAATCGTCCCCGCGAACGCAACCGCACCACCCAAACGTGCGACCCCGACTGCGACGTTCGCCACGGCGCCGCCGGCCGCACGGTGAAAAAGCTCGCTCGCGCCCACATCGGCGGTCTTGGTCTCTGCGACGAGATCGACGAGCGCCTCACCGACGCATAGTACTGCGCTCATCCGGCGCCTGCCGGCACAAACGCTCGGCGTGGCTGCGCTCGATGCAAAGGGTTGACTTGCGTGCCACAGAACTGTGCAGCGTTGAACACGCGCGGTCGCGCCGTTGCTGACACGACGCTACGATGAAGCTCTGCTGCAGCTCGTATAGCTATGCGCGCGCGCTGGCGGCGGGCAGGCTCACACACCTGGAATGGGTTGACCTCTGCGGCCGTGAGCTCATGCTTGACGGCGTGGAGTTCGTGCGCTCGCATTTCCCGCGCCTCGACACCGAATATGTCGCGCAACTCAAGAAGCTTTGCGCAGACCGGTGTTTGACCGTCGCCTGTCTCGATCATGATGTGCCCTTCGATGCAAGCGATGTCGACCGCCACGTCGCAAGTTTGACCAACACGCTCGAGATCGCAGCCGGTCTCGGCGCGCCGCTTGTCCGCATCCACGCCGGCACGGTCGCGGGATCACCCCTGCTCGCGTGGCGCGAACTCATTCGCGGTCTGTCGGCCTGTTGCATACAAGCAAAGCAGTATAACATCACGTTCGCGTTACAGCCGCAAGCGGCGTCGCCGGTCGGCTCCCCGGTTGAGGTGAAACGCGCTTTTAAGGAATGTGATTCAGCGTGGTTGCGCTTGGCAGCGACCCCAGAAATGTTCAACGGTCTCTCAAAGGACAGCTGGGACGAAGCGCTCGGCGCAACGGTCATCGTCGGTGCGCCGATGCGCCGGCTGGACACCTTTGGCGCGGACGAAGCGACGGATTATCTGCAAGTCCTCACCTCGCTGTGGCAGCGCCGCTATCGCGGCTTCATATCCGTCGTGTATACGGGTGACGAGGACGAGCGCGGGGCGGTGGCGCGCGGCGTCAGTTGGCTGCGTGGCATTCTCGCTAAGGATGCGTTGAAAGCGGCTGCGACCTTCGCGGGAGACTAGCCAAGACGCCAGTCATAGAGGCTCGCTGTCATATGATGCAAACGACCCGGCGCATATGCGTCGGGTCTTTTGCTTTTCCCCAAAGTGCCGTTACCCGCCGGAGATTTCGACCCGCACTCTGCAGGTGGGTGCTGGCCCGGCCGCCGGAAGGCTTCCCTCTCAAATGGAGGGCTTGCACAAAAGCGGCTCGGAGCTCGGCTCCCTCTCGTGACGATGTTGGATCAATCACAAGACGAGCTCTCGCACACCCCAGGGAACCCTGCGCGACACCGTCGCGCTGTTGCGGCTACCCTAACACGCCGCCAATTGAAAGACAAGTCTTGACAACCGCAAATGAATCGCTTCATGACGACGCTCACGACGCAGGTGCTTTCGTTGCACCTTCGTCACACGTTCACGATCAGCCGCGGCTCGGAGGATGTGGCGGACACGGTGCTGGCCCGGCTGACTGCCGAAGGCATTGAGGCTCTCGGCGAATCGGCACCGATCTCTCGCTACGACGAAGATGTCGCGGGCGTCGCGCGGCTGCTTGAGAGTCTGCGACTCGATCGTGTCGATCTGCGCCAGTTGGACACGACGCTCGATCTACTCCCGCCGCACGCACACGGCGCTCGGTGTGCGCTCGACCTCGCGCTGCACGACCTTGAAGGCAAGCGCTTGGGCGTGCCTGTCTACGAACTTTTTGGGTTGGATCCCACAAAGACAGTCGAGACATCGTTCACCATCGGTATCGCTGACCTCGATAAGACGATCGACAAGACCAAAGAAGCCAGCCACTTCCCCATCCTCAAGGTCAAGACCGGTGATGGCCGCGAGGTCGAGACGCTCTCTGCCATACGCTCCGTGTATCGTGGTCGCATCCGGCTGGATGCCAATGAAGGCTGGACGCCAGAAACCGCAGTGGCGATTCTCAAACAACTCGCGCGCTTTGAGATCGAGTTCTGCGAACAACCGATAGCAGCGGGAAATCCGGCGGGTCTGCGGTTTGTGAAAGAGCGTTCGCCGGTGCCGATCTTCGTCGATGAAGACTCACGCACGCTCGCCGATCTGGCGCGCCTCTACGGCTGCGTTGATGGCATCAACATCAAGCTCGTGAAATGCGGCGGGTTGCGGGAAGCGGTGCGGATGATCCATGCCGCGCGAGCGATGGGCATGAAGATCATGATCGGCTGCATGATCGAGTCGTCCGTGCTCGCGACAGCGGCAGCGCACATCACGCCGCTGGTCGATTACGCCGATCTCGATGGGCCGCTGCTCATCACGGACGATCCGTTCGAAGGAGTGCGCTACGAGGGCGCACGTTTGTGTCTGCCTGACAGGCCTGGGCTTGGCGTCCATGCGAGGTCGAACGTGGCCGCGCCGGCACCATGACCGCCACCGTTCGACGATACGTCGCGCTCACGGACGGGTTCCTCGACGATGTGCATCACGCCAAGACAGCCTACGGCGTGCTGCGTTACGGTCGCGATGACGTCGTGGCGATCGTTGATCGGAAATTTGCCGGGCGCCGACTGCAAGACGTCGTGCCGGGCATCGGTCGCGACGCCCCAATCGTCGCAACAATCGGCGAAGCACTCGCGTTCGCGCCGACCTCGCTGCTCATCGGCGTCGCGGTGTCCGGTGGCGCACTGCCACCAGTTTTCCGCGCGCATGTGCTCGCGGCGATCGATGCCGGACTCGAGATCGTCAACGGACTCCATCAATTCATGGCTGACGATCCCGAATTTGCGGCACATGCGCGGGCCAGCGGCGCGCGTCTTTGGGACGTGCGCGAGCCTCCCGACGACATCCCGCTCATGTCGGGCGCTGCCTACGGCGTGCCGCAGACCGTGGTGCTCGCCGTGGGAAGCGATTGTGCCGTTGGCAAGATGTCCGTGATGCTGGAATTGACCGCCGCCGCCCAGGCCGATGGCGCGCG